>CAMQVF010000061.1 GCA_947038115.1 uncultured Spirochaetia bacterium | reverse complement strand
CATATTTACCCATTAACCTATCAATATACTGCCAATATAAAATAGTATCTTCTATAGAACAATTTTTTGAATAAGGTATATTATAAGAAATACCGCCACCCTCATAAGAAGTGAATCCACCAGCAATAGTGATTTCTGCCAAAAGACGTGCATCAGGAGTACCATGTCTAACTTGAACAGGATTTTTTAATGCTGACGTAACATCTCTACAAACTTTAACACCATGATTCACCGCTGGAAAACCATTGAGAAGTGAACGACCATGTTTAATACTTTCTTCAATTCCCTTTTGTGCCTCATCATAACGATTAAGTCTAGTGTAAGCATCGATAGTTGATGGCAGCAAATCTGCACCACCCTCATCTTCTAAATATTTCAAAAGCTCAATATGTTCATGAGCAAGAGCAACACCCGCTCTAGGCTGAATAAGAGTTTTGTTTATCTTTTTAGCCTCAAGAAGTTTATGACCAAATTGCTTTTCTTTTGGTATGCTTTTTTGATAGTCAACAGCTTCTTTAAAATCTACATCTTTACCAGTATGCCAAGTATTTAATATTTCTTTTTGAGTAGAATAAAATACATCATCCGACATTCGTTCATGTGTAATACTCATTATAACTATTCCTCCAATTTAATAATATATTTTTTCATCATCTTCACAGCAAGCGAAGGATACATTTTCGAAAGTAACCCCATAGACGCCAATATATTTCTTTTATCAAGTAAAAGTTCCGAATTTTTAGGCTTAAGCAAATTAGGTTCATTACCTTTAGCCAAAGCAGCCGACAACACATATTTTGCGTCTAAACTATTTATAACAGAACCACCTGTTCCTATTATATATTTTATATCTGTAAGGTCTTTACCCGTTTGAATAAAAATCTTACCCATCGGGCTATAAGCCTCTTCGATAAATCCAACATGTCTATTCAAAGAAATCTCAATCGAATTTCTCGCAAAAAACATATCTGACTTGCGTTCCTCTTCAGAAATTGGCAAAACAGAACAGTCTTTACATTTAGAGACCCATGAGTTAATATTGTTAATAGAAATGTTTTCTGGAAATAATGTAGAAGTGAAATCAATCTCTTCCATCAAGAAAGGCAGGCTGTAGCGAACTCCAATATCACCTTCGACTGAGCGTTTAGCAAAAGGCTCTTTTAAGCCCTTAATCATAGTCGCTTGTTTAGGTTCACCTTCACACATCGAATATACATCTGTTGTAGCCCCACCAACATCAAATATCAAAATGTCTCCAAGACCAGCTTCATCACTAGTACCCTTAGAGAGAATTTCTGCCGCTTCAAACACAGCAAAAGGAGTCGGCACAATCTCAGTCGACATAAGCTTTTGAGCCTCGTCAAGACCTTTTGCATGAATAATACGCTCAATAAATAAATCTCTTATTGCGTTTCTAACAGGCATAATATTTAGATTGTTAAAGTCAGGCAGAACATTTTCACATACTTTGTGATATTTTCCAGCATCACTTAAAATCTTTGAGACTGTGTGAGCTGCCGTTTTATTTCCAGCGACAACCACATAAATGGGCAAGTCAATCTCTGCAAGCATTTTAGCATTATGAATAATGACATCTTTATTGCCGCCATCTGTTCCACCGCATAGAAGAATAATATCAGGATTAATATTGTAAATTTCTTCTTGCTCAAATGGATTAAGCTCATAAGCAAAACTTTTAACAACTTTAGCCCCTGCACTATTCGCTGCCAATTTAGCCGCTTTCACGGTTAGGTCAGGTACAAGTCCAGAAGATATCATTTTTAGACCACCTGCTGCAGATGAACAGGCTATTTTGTTATCAAAGTCTTTAATGCCACATTGAGAATAAATTTCTCTTTGAGCATTATCTAAACCAATGCGAACATCATCTTCTATCGTAGTATAAGCAGTTGCATTAGCTATAATCTCGCCATTATCAATATCTATAGCAGTTACTTTTGTATTAGTACTGCCAAAATCTATTGTAAGAACCGTATTCATATTAAACCTTTAAGCTATGTTAAAATCTTTTTTAATATCTGCAATACTCGTTTCTACGCTAGTTCCCGGCGGATAAACTCTATCGAAGCCCATTTTAGAAAACCTTGATTGAACTTCTTCAAAATCAGTTTTTCCAACTACTAAATTGCCACCTGCATAAAGTTTGATATCCTTAAGACCAGCCTCATCACATTTCTCTCTAAGCCCAGGACAGTCTATTTCGCCATGCCCGTATAAAGACGAAACTATTAATAAGTCAGCATTCGACTCAACAGCTGCATCAATAAATTCCTTTTGAGAGACCATAACTCCCAAATTAATAACTTTAAAACCAGCCTTATTAAAAGCATAGTCTAAAATTTTATTCCCAACAGCATGAACATCAGTCCCAATTACTCCCATAACAAGAACAAGTTCTTTATTCTCCATAGATTCAATCTCCTTTATAAAAAATAATTCTATATCCTACAGTATAGTTAAGTAAATCTAATAGTCAAGAGGACTACAAGTCGATCACCAACAAAATTCAAACAACTATCTATAAAAACTAATCATAGAATATCTGTTTACTACTTTAAAATTACTAACATAGTCTTAATCGCTGATTTATATTTTTCAAAATCAGTTTCCAAAAATTCGAAAAAAATTGCTCCATTACTAAAAGAAGAATTATAAATAAGTTGAGTCTTTGGTGAAATTATTTTTTAACTTTATGATATCTAAAGTTGTAATTAGAACTAACATACGATACTTTTTTATGCTAAATAACATAACAATCAGCTCCAATGACCAAATAATTCGCCTAATTCATTAAAACCAAAATCATCATACTTTGATAATCCTACAATAATCCAATAAATTTGTCAATCTATTATTATCTAATTTTTATAAAGATAATTTTTTTATAAATATCCTCTCTGTAGATAAAATATTTTCTGTAAACTGTCTAAATTTATTTATATCACCTGTCGTATAAAATTCTATATTAGAAGAAGTATTATTTTTCGAGTTTAGAATATTTGATTTATTTAGAATACTAAAAGCTTCTTTAGATGTTTCAACGGCACTATCCACAATAAAGCCTGAAAAATATTTTTTTATATCTTCAATGATTATAGGATAATGTGTACATCCTAAAATAATAGTATCACAATTATTTGGGATTTCGCTTAAATATTCTTTTAAAGCAGGGATATGCTTTTCAGAACTCCTCCATCCTTCTTCTATCATGGGGCATAAATTTTTACATGGAATTTGCTTTATATCAATATTGGCATTTATCGCTCTTATTTTATTAGCAAAAATATTTGTAGAAACGGTAAAAGGTGTTGCCACAACAGATATAGTATTATTTTTTGTACAACTCAAAGCAGTATTCACGCTATTTGATACAACTTCTATTACAGGGATATCGTACTTAAGTTTTATATCTTCAAAAGCAGCAGCAGCTATTGTATTGCAAGCGATTATAATCATTTTGCAATTTTTCGAGACTAAAAAATCAACTATCTTAAGTGACAAATTTTTTATATCATCAGTAGTCCTGTCGCCATAGGGAGAATTTTTACTGTCCCCAACATATATATAATTCTCGTAAGGCAGTATTTTAAGCATTTCTTTAAACACCGTCATACCGCCTATACCAGAATCAAATATACCTATACTATTTTCAGACTCATTACAAAAAAGCATAAATTTATCTATCCAAATAATATGATATAATACTAAACTACAAAAGAAACTTTTTGATAAGCTCGATAAATGTTGTTATCAAAATAGCATTAGTGAAGTCAATAAATAAAGCTCCAACCATAGGCACTACAAAGAATGCTCTAACTGAAGCACCATTAACCGAAGTAAACGCCTCCATATTAGCCATAGCATTAGGAGTAGCTCCAAGTCCAAAACCACAGTGACCAGCACACATTACAGCTGCATCATAATCACGTCCCATAATTCTAAATGTTACAAAATATACAAATATAGCAACAAGAAGAGTTTGAGTGAGTAATATTACAACCAATGGAACTGCTAATGATGCCAATTCCCATAATTTCATACTCATAAGTGACATAGAAAGGAATAATGAAAGAGCGATATTACCAATGATGAAAATCTCTTCCGTTGGCATCTCTTTATTCATTTTATCCATTATGTTTCTTAGTAAGGCAGCGACCATAACAGGACCTGTAAAGTTTGGAAGAGTAATTCCAATCTTACCTAGAAGTTCTATTATTATACCACCAAGTCCTACTGAAAGTATCATAAAGACTAAAGCTCTAAAAGTGTTTTCTTCTGATAACTCTTTTAGTCCTTTATCTTTTTTGGCTTCCATAGCAAATTCAACCTTTCCTGCTTCAGAACTTTTAAGTTTGTTTTTCAACATAAGTCTTCTAGCGACAGGTCCACCAATCATACAACCAGCGACTAGTCCAAATGTGGCCGATGCTATTGCAACTGTTGTAGCCCCTGTTGCACCAGCTGCTTCAAGAATAGGTCCAAAAGCACCTGAAGTTCCATGTCCGCCAGACAGTGGCACAGAACCTGCTGCTAACCCAATTAAAGGATTAAGTCCAAACAAGCTGGCTATTGATACACCAACAATATTTTGGAAAATAATAAGAATACTTGCTCCAATTAAAAACGTTACTACTTGAACGCCACCTTTTGCAAGTGTTCTAAAACTAGCTGCAAACCCAACTGTTGTGAAAAACACCAGCATTAAAAGGGTTTTAAGATTAGCATCAAATGTAAAGCTAAAGGTGTTTGTACTATTACCTACAAGTAAGAAAATAGAAAATAATAACCCACCAATAACAGGTGCTGGAATGAAGTACTTTTGAAAAAAAGCAACTTTCGACTTAATCCATCGCCCCAAAAGTAAGAGCACTAATGCTAAGGCTAGCGTAAGAGCCATATTAAAATTATACTCAAACATAAGACCTCCTTAAAAAAATATTTCTAACATCTACAATATAAAGTATATTCATATATTATTGCAAGTCAATTTATATATTATATTTATTACATAAAAACATTGTATAGTTTTAAATTAAAATAACTATTTTATTAAAATTTCAAACTTTATCGCCGTAACGAATATAATTATCCTATTATGTAAATCTAAAAAGAATATATATACCATAAATAATGAAAAATAGATTAATAGTACTTGCAAAAAATTAGAGTTTTAATTACTATTAGAGACATGAAAAATTTAAAATTAATTTTAACTTGTTTGATTTTTATTCTCTCGCCAATAACAATATTTTCTCAAGAAATTATTCCTATGAGTGAGATTAAAGAAGGTATGAAAGGCATAGGCTATACAATTGTCAAAGGCACTAATATAGAACCTTTTGACGTTGAGGTTGTATCTATACTTAAAAAGTCTTGGAATGGAAGTGACGCTATTTTAATACGCTTAAGCGGGCTTAATTTAGAGCATTCTGGAACTGTCGCAGGAATGAGTGGCTCACCCATATATTTCGATGGCAAACTTGCCGGTGCTTTATCATTTGGATGGTCATTTGCTAAAGATCCAATCGCAGGGGTTACACCAATTGAAGAAATGTATAAATTATATGATGACACTAATACCCAAGCTGGAGGAAGTCTAACTGCTCAAAACGCATTAAAAACTCCTCTATTATTTTCAGGGTTTAATAATTCATTTTCGCAATATAAAGACGAATTCTCAAATATGGGATTTTATCCAATACAAACAGGTGGAAGTGTCGGTGACGATTCTGCACCAAGAAAGTTTGACTTCGGTGACTCGGCAGCTATTGTATTAGTCGATGGCGATTTATCAATAGCAGGCATAGGCACTGTCTCTCATACTGATAGCAATAGATTTTTACTTTTCGGGCATTCTATGTTCGGCAAAGGCGGATTAAAAGCTCCAGTATCGAGAGCATATATAAACTCAGTAATCGCTTCTACTTCAATATCTTTCAAATTAGGAAGTGCTTCTTCAAATTATTTAGGATATACCACCTATGATGGTGCTTTCGGTATATCTGGAGTATATAGCGAATTACCAACTAATTTAATGATTCCTGTAGAACTAGATATAGAAGATACTTCGTTTTTAAATAGAAAAATGAACTTCCGAGTGCTTAATGACGGCACATATTTTCCAATGTTATTCAAACAAGCATTAGGAGAAGCACTTATGTCATCAGCTGGGTCTGCCGAGGAAGGCGTATTCAGCATTAGCTATGAAATATATACCGATTACTTTGATGAACCTTATACAATCACTAATCGAATAATAAGCTATTCATCAGATGATGCATATAAAGCTTTAATAGATACAGTTGTTTCACCAGTTAATTTTTTCACTTATAATAATTTCGAAAAAGTTGGCATAAAATCGATAAAAATGTCTGTGAAACGTAGCAATATTGAATATGCTTTTATTGACAGTATTACACTTGTCGAAAGCAGAGCAGTTGCAGGTGAGAGAATACATTTAAGGCTTGCTATAACAGAATATGGCAAGGGCAGAAAGTATATCACTGTGCCTGTCGATTTACCTATTTCGTTAAGTGCTGGCGTCTACACATTATTTGCTGGAAATGAATATATGTTTAATCTTGCTGAACATACATATATGCCAAAAAAATATGTGATACGAAACTTAGATGATATTATGCGTTTATATAGCAAATCTTATGATGATAAAAACCTAAAAGTATGGCTTTATTCATCGTCAAGAGGTGTTTCTATAAATGGAGAAAATTATCCTAATCTACCTCCATCTTATTATGGAATTTTGGCTAAAAAAAATACATCCGATAAAGCGGCTTATATAACAGCAATTGAAGGCTCTACCGAATTGCCTCATGCTATTTTAGGTGTCTTAAGTATAAATCTACTCGTTGAAGGGGCGAAAAACTATGAAAATAATTAAAATTACTCAGTTATCTCTTGTGATGCTTTTAATGGTATCGTTAAATGTGCATGCAGTTTTACCAAGGGCGTTTTCAAGCGAGAACAAGTCATTTTTCAACGGTGGAAAATATGAAGGTGTGATGCTTACAGAAAAAAATGAGCTTACACTAGCGCCTAAAATTACAAAAATAGCTACACTTGACATGAAGCATATTTGGAAGATATATCCTGCTGGCGGCGATATGGTCTATGCTGCTGTGAGTGGCGATAATGCTCAAATATATAAAGTGAACACTAAAGATGGTAGCTCTACCCTATTCACTCAAGCTTCGAATGACACTGCTTTTACGTCTATCACTACCGACACAGAAGGCAATGTTTATGCGGCAGTTGGGCCGAATGCTCGCATATATAAATATGGTGTGAATGGCACTTTAATATGGGAAAGTATTTTAGAAGATATTTATGTTTGGGATATGGAATTCGACAGTAATAATAATTTATATGCATCAACAGGCGGAAACAATGCTCGTGTATTAAATATTTCTACCACTGACGGAACTTCTACTGAAATCATAAAAAATAATGAAACTCATGCTGTAACCCTTCATTATGATAGCATGACCGACACTTTTTATGTTGGAACTTCTGGACGAGGTTTATTACTCGAACTTGATATACCAAATAAATCATACACTGTCGTTTATGATACTGGCGAAAAAGAAGTTCATACTATAACTACAGATAAAATTGGGAATGTCTATTTTGGAACTTCGGCACGTGAGAAATCATCGGCAATACTTCCTTCTATAATAGATTCTCAAAGTGCTAGTAAAGATATAACTCAAAAGATGTTTAGAAATTCTTTATACAAAGTGAATGATAGAAAAGTTGTTCAAAGATTATTTTATCTTACTCAAACTCTTTTATTCGCTTTAAATAGTGATAATGATAATAACATATATTTTATAACAGGCGATCAAGCTGATATATATAAAATAACTGCTAAAGATGGGCTACTAAACTATATCGGTTCTCTTAAAGGCAAAAGCATAACTACATTTGTACCAACAGATGCTGGTATTTATTTTGGAATAGCTCAAACTGGTGAAATCTATCAAATGAAACATGAGTACGCATTAGATGGCGAATTTACTTCAAGAACGATGGATACATCTATGACTAGTACATTTGGAGTATTTGAATATTTATCAATTAAACCATTAGACACTGCAATTGCTATTATGACTCGTACTGGTAATGTTCAGAGAGTTGATGAGACTTGGAGTGAATTTGAGGCTTTATCTACTCCATATAATGGAAAAATACAAAGCCCTAAAGCACGTTTCATTCAATTTAAAATTTTGCTTGGTACTGAAACTAATTCAGTTACACCTAAAGTTACTTCTATGTATATTTCTTATATATCAGAAAATCTTGCACCAGATGTGTTGAATGTTCGACTTGTAACTTTTAATGATCAAGAAGCTGCTGCTAATAATGACCCTATCAAACGTCCACCGCTTAACCCTAATGAAGCGATGATTATATGGCATGGTAGCGATCCTAATGGCGACTCTTTACTCTACAATCTTTATTATAGATTAAGTGGCGAAACTGTCTACTCTACTTTTGTTAATAATTTAAAAACTACTTATGTTGTGTTTGATGCGAATACTATGCCAGAAGCTATTTACGACTTTAAAGTTGAAGCTACTGACAAATTGGATAATAGTGTGAGCACAGCACTTGCTAAAAACTTTGAAGTATATAATATAAAGTATGACAATATACCACCTAATGTTATAGACTTTAATGTGGTAAAAAGTGATGCTAGTCATAAAGTTACATTTACTGTTGTCGATAAGCTTTCAATTATAAAATCAGTTAAATTTGCTACATCTAGCGCATCTAGTTGGAGCTTTTTAGCACCTGATGATGGAATTGTTGACTCGAGAATAGAGACATTTACTTTAGATTTCTCTGGCGAAAAAGAACCTGTAACTTCTGTAAGTATTGAGGTTTCAGATATTGAAGGTAATACTAGATATTATAGTTTTTTTGTGAATGTTCCTAATCAAACTATAGTAGTTGAAGATAATATTGAACCTAATGACAATATTGACGCTACGGAGTAAATTTTATGAAAGAAATATATTGTGTATGGTGTGGCGAAAAAATAGAAAGTCTTGCTGACGAAGCAACTATGGACACATGTGAGGATTGCGAGGAGTATTTCGAAGAGAATATTCCTCAAATCACAAAAGCATTAAATAAATTATTGCTTGAAAACGAAGCATTAAATATTTCTGATGATGAAAAAAAAGAGTATGCTCTAAGGAGCTACTCACTCATCACAGCTATTCACATGTTGAGTGCTAAGCCTACTATAGAGTTTAAAGATAGTAAGTATTTAAAATTTTTATTATAAGTAATTTTGTATTAAAATAAATAAATACTTATAATAATCAAAGCTACAATCCAAAGTGCCAAGAATAAAAGTAAACTAATTAACCATTTAGGCGTGCTTACTTTTTTATTTCTTAAAGAGCGTTTTGCAGATGGAGTGTATAATTGAACCTTGACTGGTTGATCTTCCACTATAACGGAATATACACCTTCTATAAACTTGATTATTACAACATGCTTATTTTCTTTATTTAAAATCGTTTGAACAACTCGACCACCAACGCTATAAGTTTTATCATTCTCGTTATATTCACCTTTCAAACTGGTTATAACTCGTTGTTCACTTAAAGTTTTAGACCCTACTTTCATTAAAAGTAGGTCTCCAGGTCTAAGAGCTGATACTGGTATGCCTGTTACTGGAGATAGAAAAAAATTCGATTTTACAGTATTAAAATTTGGATTCGACTCTTTAAATTGCAACTCATCATCACTTGAATCAGAAGGGTTATCAGAATGAATGCTTTGATTTTGATCTTTAAGTCTTTTAGCCTCTTCTTCTTGGGCTATAAGTAGATCTTCTTCTTTTAAAATTATCTTATAAGACTCAGAAAATCTATCTTCACTAGTGACTTGAATATCAGATAAGAATAACGCTTTTTTGTCATCTACAAGTGAAATCATTTCATCTTGAAATAATTTAGATAAAGTCCTTTTAAACCGATACTCAAGTATTTCTCTAATATTATCTTCATTTAAAATTTCTTCTAATTTTTTTTCTATTAAATAGAGAGTATCTTCGTACTCACTTAAATCTTTTCTCTTGTT
>CAMQVF010000060.1 GCA_947038115.1 uncultured Spirochaetia bacterium | reverse complement strand
ATACGAGATTCTCCGGAGTGACTGGAGTTCAGACGTGTGCTCTTCCGATCTTTGCATTATCTGGCTATTATTGGCATGATAAAAAGAATTTTCCAACCATGAAAAAGGCATTGTCTGCATTGAGGCTAACTTGGGTTTTGGAGGATTTAGCTAGAGAAAATCCTAATGAAAATTATGAGAGTCTTATACCATTTTTTCAATATAAGGCTACTTTATTTTATGGTGCTTCTATAGATGCCATGCAAACGGGAGCAGAGCAACATGATAAGCTTAAAAGTTTTGGACCTGACCTAGATAATAATTTCGGCTATGAAGGCATGCTTTACATGGAAGCTTATTTGGCTTATGAGGCTTCACTTTTTATGCCTGATACAAATGTTCGAATAGAAGTTCTTAATAAAGCTAAAAGGAATATCGGTCGTATTTTCGGCTCTGGTAAATCGAGTAGGGCTAAGCCTAGTCTTTTGCTTGAAAAAATTAAAAGTTTGTTTGATAAAATTAATGAAGAAATTAGTAATCTTAGCTAGATCTTAGTTTTATTTTATGAAAAAATTACAGATTTATATATTATTAGAATTTTTGACAATGTTCTTCGGTGCTATTTTCTTTTTTGTCGTTTTGGTAACTGTTGCCGACTTAAGTATAAGACTTGAGCATTATGCTCGTAATCCAGATAAAATTTTATATTTTATGTTTTATCACCTATTAAAAGCACCTCATAATATGTACTATATATATCCTGTGGCTTTGATGTTTTCATCTACATATGTTTTGGGTAATTTTGTAAAGAACAAAGAAATGCTTGCAATTCAAAATGGTGGCATAAGTTTATTCAAATTTTCCGCACCAATGTTTATATCAGCAACTATTTTATGTGTATTACTCGTAGTTTTTTGGGAGTATGTTGCAGCTCCAGCGAATAAAAAACTTTTTAATGTTAATGATCTTATATATGGCAGTGGGTCTTCAGACAAGAGGAATAATATATCTTTTTTTGGTGACAATGGATATATATATTTTGTTGATGAATATACTCCTAGTATAAAAGAAATGTCTAATGCTACTATAATGAAAATATCAGAAGATGGTTATGTAGAAAGTAGAATTACAGCGCCAATAGTTAGGTGGGATGAATCTATTTCTAAATGGAATGCATTTAATATAGCTTATGTTCACTTTGATAGTAATAAGAATGTATCCATCGAAAGTCTAGACAGCTTGACATTAGGTGTGTCTGAAACTCCTGAGCTTTTTAATAATCCACCTAGAATTGAGACTATGTCATTAAAAGATCTGTCAAGATTTATTAATTTGCGTAAAGCTATAAATATGAATGTCAATTGGTATGCCACTGAATTTCATCATAGAATATCATATGCTTTTTCGGGCATTGTTGTTGTAATTTTAGCGTCTTTATTTTCACGCTTTTCGAAACAGAGTGTTTTGGTCGTAAGTTTGGTTTTAGTTATTCTTGTAGCACTTATATATTATTCTGTTTTAATGTTGTTTAAATCTATGGGCGAAATTGGGCTTTTACCGCCATTTTTATCGGCATGGCTACCGAATATAATGTTCTTAGTAGGATCTTACCTAGCATTTAAGAAGTTTGATTAATAGCTATTCTGTGCGTCTCAATGTTACCATAGTTATGTCATCTTGAAGTGTATTATTCTCTGAATATTTTTTGAGGCTTGAAACTATAGTTGTAGATATAGTATTTATATCCTTATTTGTCAGAGTTGTGAATAAATCTATAAGTTTTTCTTCGCCAAACATTTCATCTTTGTCATTAAAAATTTCATAAGCACCATCTGTGAACATGAATATCATATCATTTCTTTTTAAGTTTATAGAATAATTACAATATTGGCTATCTTCGGTAATTCCAATTAGTGGGCCTTTGATGTCGATTTGTTCAACTTTATTTTCGTTATGAGAATAGAATACGGGTTCAGGGTTTCCTGCTGATGAGCATATAAACTCGCCTGTTTTATTATTATAAATAGCATAAAGAATTGTTGCGAAAAGTCCACGGTCAAATTTTTCTTCTATAAACAATAAATTAAGTTTTTTTATAAAATCAGCAGGCATTACACTTTTATTATCTTCTATAGAATTCGAGTCGAAAAAAGATTTTATTAAAATAGTAAGCATGCTTGCGGCAACTCCATGCCCAGAAACATCAGCTAGTAAAGTTGCATACCAGTCACCTTGAGTATGTTTAATTCCGCTATAATCACCAGACACCTCGTTTGGGGCATAGTGATAAGTGTCGATATCATTTCTTGGAATATCACTGTTGCCATATGATAATATAGTTTTTTGAAGTTTCGATGCCGACTCGATATCTTGTTTAAGCATATTTAGATATAATGCATTATCTTGAAGCAATCTTTTTTGTCTTAAAAATGCTTTCACACGAGCAACTATAATATCTTTATCTGTTCCTTTTAGTATAAAGGCGTCACCACCTGCATCCAGTGCATTAATATATGCCTTTTTTGTATCATTGCTAGTGAGATATATTACAGAAGTATTTTTTAACAAATTATCTTCTTTTATTTTTTGTGTGAACTGAATAGCACCAGCGAATGGCAACATATAGTCGATTAAAATGCAATCAGGAATTTTATCTTGAGCAACATTTATAGCCTCATCGCAAGATGTTGAGATATAAACCAAAATACCATGTTGTTTGAATAATTCTTGAATATGCTTACAATAATCTATATTCGAATCTATAATTAATATTTTATCACTTAGAATACTTTTAGACATTTATATTACACTCCATGAACATATCTTCTAGCGGCGACATTAAAAATTAAACCTATAGAAATTGAAAAAGTCCAAATGGATGAGCCTCCACTGCTTATAAATGGGAGCGTTAGTCCAGTAATCGGCATAATTCCTACAACCATTCCAATATTAATAAGCATATGACATAAAAACATTGCTATAATACCCGTGACAATTAAAACACCAAGCCTATCTTTTGCAAAATAAGCTATTGTTATGCTACGAATAAATATTAATAAATATGCAAGTATAACAATTACGCTACCAAAAAATCCCCATTCTTCACTTATATTTGAGAAAATAAAATCATTAACCTGTTGGGGTATAAAGTTCAACTGCGATTGACTTCCTTGTAAAAATCCTTCGCCAAAGAAACCTCCACTACCAACAGCTATCATAGATTGAATTACATTATATCCTGAACTTAACCTATTAACTTCAGGATCCATAAATACAAGTAGTCTTTGTTTTTGATAGTCACGAAGCCCAACGTCTAAAACTAAGGCAGCGACCATACTTATAAAAAGAACAAAAAACAAAAATGAAACAATATTTATAATTTTATTATTCATATATGTGTTAATTACCAAAAGCAAAACGGAGACAAAAAGAAGTCCAGATGCTAAATATATTATATATATTTTTTGTGATAAGAATATAAACAATGGATTATTAATTGCATCAGTCATTCTTTCATATTCTAAAAACATAGGAATTGAAAGCCCAATAAGACCAATTAGAAAAAGCGATACAATATAGCGAGTTTTAATACCTGCGACAAAAAGCATAACAAATGATATGAAACAATATACTAAAGTTGTGCCCAAGTCGGGTTGCATTAATATCAAAACCATTGGAATACCTAAAAGAATACCCACACCGACACAATATTTAAACTCTTTTATTTTATCACCAATTCTGTCTAAGTATCCAGCAAGTACAATAATTATAACTATTTTACCAAATTCTGAAGGCTGAACGACACCAAAAAGCCATCGACTACTGCCCTTAATGCTACCACCAAATATGGGTATTAAAAGCATTATATATGATATCACCATTGGAATATATAATAAATATCGATGTTCTGCCAATTTTGTATAATTTATAAACATCGCTATAGATATTAAAATAAGCCCTGTAACAGAATAGAATATATGCTTCATAAACATCCAGCTAGTTTTATCAAGTTCTGGAGCATAAGTCGATGAATATACGGCGACACCACCAACAGTCATTAAAAAAATTACAGCGAGTAGCATTTTCCACTCAAATATAAAATAGTCTCTTATATTACTTTTATTCATAGCCATATCCTAATTATTGATTTGTAGTACTTATAGTTTTTAAAGCGTCTAAAGTCTTCAGTTTCTGTTCTTCTTCTTGTCTCGCTTTCATTCTTCTTAAATATTTTTGGTTTCTCACGTATGTCATACGGGTATATATATCATCACGTACGGCTTGAGGATCTTCTCCACCCAAAATTGATCGTAATAATGCAGTTGCTACGGGCCCTGCATTAAGTCCACCACCACCACCATGCTCTATCATAACAGTTACTGCTATCATATCATCATTTGGAGTAGTGCTATAAGGTCCAAAAGCTGTAATCCATGAGTGATTTTTTCCTTGCTGGTTTTCAGCAGTTCCTGTTTTTGCGGCAAGTGGTATATTAGGTGACCAAGCTCCAGTCGCAGACGTTCCAGATGTTGCTGATAGTCTCATACCTTCTTTTACAGTATTAAATATCGCTTTTTTTATTTCTAAAGTTCTTAATACTTCTTTTGTATTATCATATATAACTTCATCAGTTTGTGAGCTTCTAATCTCTTTAACAACTTGTGGACGATACATTATTCCATCATTAATAATCGCACTAGTAGCCATGTGTACAGCAATCGGTGTTGTTGACATATAACCTTGACCTAGTACAAACTGAATTGTGTCACCATCCCACCAATATTCACCAACTTTTCTACGTTTCCACTCTGATGAAGGCACTGTACCAATTTTCTCACCCGGTAAATCGATACCTGTTTCTTCTGAAAGTCCAAACATATCCGCATATTTCTTTAAGAAGTTTGGGCCTAGTTCATAAGCGATATTATAAAAATATGTATTGCAAGATGTCTGCAATGCTTTATGCAAACCAATAGCCCCATGATGACCAGTACATTTATACCATCTATTTTCAAGACGCATACCGCCACCACAATATCTTGTGCTGTTTGCAGTTACATAACCCTCGTTTAATACGCCAACCGATGTTACAAGTTTGAGTGTTGAAGCGGGGGCATATCGTCCACGTATAGATTTATTCCAAAATGGATTTTCAGGGTCATTAATAAGTTCATTATATGATTTTTGATTAATTCCACCAATAAATATGTTCGGGTCATACCAAGGTGAACTTACAAGGGCAAGAATTTCACCCGTTGTCGGTCGTGATACTATTATACTAGCAACTCGACCACGTATCAGCTCTTCTGCATCTTTTTGTATTTTAGAGTCGATACTTAAAATTAGTTTTTTACCCGGTATAGGTTTACCAGTTGAGGGGGTTATGGTTTCTTTAACTCGGTTTCTAGCATCAACTATCCACTGAACATATCCATCAATACCTCGAAGCTCTTTGTCGTAATATTGCTCAACACCTTCTTTACCTATCATGCTATTTAGTCTATAGCCTTCTTCTCTTTTGTTTTTATATTCATCTTGTGAAATGTTGCCGATATAGCCAATGATATGAGTCATCGTCTCACCTTGTGGGTAATTTCTTATCGATTTACTGCTATAAAAAACGCCAGGGTATTCCTCGGAACGTTCTGCTAAGTAGCTCATTTGAGCTAGCGTTATATCTTCAGCAATTTCTACAGAATCATAAGTGGTGGTGGTGTGTTTTTTTAGTTTCGATTTGATATTGCCCAAGTCTATATTAAATACTTTAGAGACTCTATGTAATAATTCTTCTTTTTCAAAATAATTTTTTGGCAAATAAACAGGAATGATATACATGGTGTATCTTTTTACATTTTCAGCTACAATAATTCCATTACGGTCATAAATTTCGCCTCTATATGCATCGACAGGGATAATTTGCTCTTTGTTATTTCTTGCTAAATTATCATAATATGAATTTTTTATTATTTGAACATAGAATAGTCTTCCAATCAATATTAATGAACCTAGAACACAGATAACACCCAAGGCTATTATTTTTCGTTTGAAGATTTCTTCATTGTTATTACTTTTACCGATCTTTTCATTGTCGAATTTTATATTTATGTAATTCATATTATTCCTTAATATGATTGGGTTTTAATTTTATAATCTTATAAAACTAGTGTGAAATAGTATATGTAAACTAGTTTTTTAGCAATATAAACTAAAATTTATCCGCTATATTTTTTATACGTGTGCAGAAATAATTAGAATTCTTTATTATCTCACTCAATATAAATACTGTTTTTTCAAAAGTTGACGCCTTAGTTCTTTGTGATAAAATGATAGGACTCGATAAAATATTCGATAAAATGGGTATTTTTTTTGTATATTCTTCTATAAGTTTATGTGTTTTAATATTATAATCGGCTATTATTTCATCATTTTCTTTTTTTGTAATTAGATTATTATAAATATCTGTCGCATCTTTTTTTAATAAGTCCAAATTATCGCTCATATCGGAATATAGATTTTTTATTGAAATTTTAATATTGTTATCTTGATTATTATTTTTATCATAATATTTATCTATTAAATCCATAGCATTTTTGTAAATATTTTTATCTAAAAAGCTATTAATATTTCCTTCTTCGATAGAGTCTATTTTTATAGCTTCGTCTGCTATTCTTTTAATTTTCATGTCTTCATATCTTTCATTTAATGTGGAAAAATATTTCAATTGATTTTCAAAAACAAAATCTACAGGTGGATAATTTTCAATATTACTTCTTTGTTTGATTGAATTAAAATAATATGACTCAATGGTATTCAATTTATTTGTTTCGTTTATGTGATATTCATATGACAAAGCATGTTTTACATGGCGGTAATAAAATGGGTAGCTGTTGTCGAAACCCACCAAAAGCACTTCTGTTAGCCCCAAATAGGATGCGAAGTCAATCATTGCGGTTGCTATTGTGTTTGACATGAAGAGAGAATCTATTTTTATATTCTCCAATTCTTTTAGCGTTTTTATTATGTCGAGTGAGTCAGTCGAGGAGAATGTGATAATTCTTGTAGTTTTAGGAATTATATCAATGACTTTTTCATTTAAAATTAAATCCATTACTAAATAGGGGAATTCTGATTGCTCGTATATAAAATCATAGGCGTTAAAAATCCCAGCATCGGCACTCAAAATAAAATGAGGCACTATGTTGTTTTTTGCTAAAATGGAATATGCAGTGTCGATGGCTATAATAATTAAATCATTTTTATTTGTTTTTATATATTCCAAGCTGTTTTGAAGCGTTGGGCCTGCACAGACTAAAATAGCTTTTTGATTATTAAATATCGATTTAAAATTAGATATATCTTTCGATTCTGCTAGAATAGGGCTATTGAGTAAAATATTTTTTGTCCATATTGTTTCAAAATGCATTTTTGTTAGAATATCTGAAAATGCCACTTCAATAGACTTGCAAAAAAATGAATAAAACTCTCTAGTCGATTCTTTTTCTTCTTTTGTAAGAGATGGCAAGCTTATCAGTTCGACGCCTCTAACTTTATTTATATCCAAAATACTTAATATACTTTCGTATGAATCGGAAGAGTCGAAAAAGAATATATTTAAATTAGTTAAATAATTAGTATCAGTTTTGTGATAAACATAATTAAAAAGTTCGATATCATTTATAATAACAATAATTTTTAAATCTTTTTTACCCTCAAGATATATCGCTTTATTTTCGCATAAATATTTTACAATAGCACCTAGTCCAAATCCAGAAAATATAATTACATTTTTCGTCGTATTTTTTAATGCTCTTAATGAGTTCTCACATTCTTTTTCTACATTATATTTGCTATGAATTGCTCTGCCGTTTTTTGTGGCGATAAAACTTCCGTCATCTTTATAAACTATGCTATATGCACTTGTTAATTCCCCACTTTGCGATTGCAATTTACTATGAAGTTTTTTTGATATATTTATGCTCATCTATAAAAAAGTTAGAAAAAAAGAATATAAAAATAATGAAATAGGATATAAAACCAAAGTGCTAACAACAGAGGCTGCAGCATATTCTTTGTCTGCCGAATAAAGCCCTGCCAAAACACTCAATTGATTCATCGCAGCCATCCCTGAAAATAATAAAAATGATTCATTAAATAATGGTTTCAAATTAAAAAAGCTAAGCATTATTATCATACTTAGAGGTGCTAAAATGAACCTTGCTGCGACAAGAATAATTATATCATAAGTATATTTAAACTTCATTTTAGAAGTCTCATATATGATAGAACCTAAGTATAGCATTGCAAGTGGGGTGCCCAAGTTTGAGATATGTTTTATCGAGTTATATATAAAACTTGGTGGTTTAATATTTACAAATATAAATATTATTGCTATCAAAAAAGAGATTATAGTTGGATTAAATATATTTTTTAAGAACTCTTTAATTTTTTGAGCATTAGATATTTCGCTAACACTATTTTCACCATTGATATATTTAGCATCTTTTTTAATTAACCAAATGCCTAAAGTCCAGAATACTAAAGTGTTTCCCAAAAAATAAATTGAACCATATTTTAACGACTCATTTCCAAGCACAGCAGAAGCCACAGGAAAACCCATTAAGACTACATTTGAAAATGTGATAACACTAATAAATATGCCGATTCTTTTTTTAGGTATTCTTAAAAGCTTTGATATTAATAACGCTATAAAATATAAAAATATCATATTAGCCATTGGTATTAAAATAGTGGGAGCAATTTCTATAAAAGATTTTTTGTCGTATCCATCGATAATACTTATAAAAATCATGCTTGGTATTGCTACAAAAACAGCAAGTGATGCCAAGAGTTTCGAACTTTTGTCTGTTATAATATTTCTATGTTTCAAAAAACAACCTAATAATATTATAAGTGTAAGCGTGGCTACAACCTCGATAGATTTAAGCAACATATTTATTTTCCTTTAGTGCATCAAAAATTACTCAATAGATTTTTTTCAACCTCTGCTATTATATCACTTTTAAGTTCTTCGTCAAACCAAAAATTATGTGATAAAACGGCTTGTCCTAAAAGCATATCAAGTCCATTGAAAGCATTTAGTTTATATGACTTTGCTTGTTTTAATAAATTAGTTTCTTTTGGTTTATAAATAGTGTCTATGACATGGCCATTCTTATTGATATTTTTTAGAAAATTAAAATTATCAAAATCAGCATTAAAACCCTGCATGCCTAAAGGTGTGCCATTTATTAATATGTCAATATTTTTAATATCTTCAATATTGTCAAAAAGTAGATATTTACAATTATATTCTTCACTCATATTTTTAAGTTGTATTTCATTTTTACCAATTAAAGTGATATCGCATTTGTCATGTAAAGTTTTAGTAATAATGCTAGAAACACCACCTGTGCCTAAAATAGCTACATTTTTATTATTTATATCAATATTATTTTTTTCAAGCAAAAATAGAAATCCACCGCCATCAGTAGAAGTCGCCACTAATTTATTGTTTGCATCAATTTTTACGGTATTCACACTTTTAATATTATCTTCAATATTGTCGATATATTTTATGATATTCTCTTTATGAGGCATTGTAATATTAAAGCCTTTTATATTAAGTAATTTTGCTGATTCTATAAATTGAGCCAGATTTTCTTTTTCGACATCGAATGATAAATAAACAGCATTTCTGCCAGTGAGTGAATATATTTTATTATGAATTATAGGCGACATGCTATGCCCAGTTGGACTGCCTATCAAAGCCATTAAAGTAGTTTGCGAGTTTATCATATTAAATTATTTTCCATTAATTGTTTTTTTAGAGCTTCAAATGTGTTTTCAATGCTATCCCATTTATCATATTTAAATATAATATCAGCAGTTGAATTATAAAAATCGATTCGTTCACTATAAAGTTTTAGCAAATGTTCTTTATTATTTTTCACAAGTGGACGATTTTCAGTGTCGATATTTTCTATTATTAAATTAGGATCTCTATCTATAAATATTGCATAACCTGAAGATTTTATAATTTCTCTATTTTCTTCTCTTTTGATTATCCCACCACCAGTTGATATTATCGCATTATTTTTGACCGATACTTTTTTTAATATATGAGATTCTAAATCTCTAAAATATTCTTCGCCATGGTTTTCAAATATTAAATTTATAGATCGGAAGAGCAC
>CAMQVF010000059.1 GCA_947038115.1 uncultured Spirochaetia bacterium | reverse complement strand
CTTCAAGCCCGCCTGTCGAAGTAACAATAGGCAAAGTTCCATAAGCTTTTGAATACATCTGGTTTAGTCCGCAAGGTTCAAAAAGAGAAGGCATCATAAAGAAATCACAACCTGCCTCAATTAGATGTGCTCTTTTATTATCATAGCCTATATATGAACCGACACGGCCCGAGTAGTATTTCGGCAATTCACCAAAAAAGTTCTCAACATATCTATCACCAGAGCCAAGTACAACAAGCTGAACATCCATATTTACTAAAAGTTTATCTATCATAGCAATTATCATGCCAAAGCCTTTTTGGTTGACAAAGCGGCTTATGATTCCAATAATAGGGATTTTATCATCTTCTTTAAGTAAGAAAGTTTTTTGAAGTTCTTTTTTACATATTTTTTTACCCTTCATATCATTTACTGAAAAATTGGCTGGTATATATTTATCATTTTCAGGATTCCAAACATCGCTATCAATACCATTAGTTATGCCGATAAAACTAGTTGTTTTTCTTGAAAGATATGGTGCAAGTCCATGCCCACCATAAGGCATTAATATTTCTTTAGCATAAGTTTTACTCACTGTGGTTACAACATCTGAAAAAAATATTCCACCCTTAAGTAAATTAATAAGCCCATGCGATTCGAAAGTTTCTGCGCTGAAATTATTCTCACCTAAGCCTAAATAATTATAAGCTACTTTGTTATAAATACCTTGATAATTACTATTATGAATTGTAAGTAGACTAGCAGCATTACCGACAGCGTCATTCCAATGCCAAGTTTTCATATAGGCAGGAATTGCTGCTGTTTGCCAATCATTAGCATGAACAACATCGGGTTTAAAGTTTAAGTCCTTGCAAAGTTGCAGAACTGCTCTTGAGAAAAATCCAAATCGATATGCATTGTCTTGATAGTCATTTAAATTATTATCATGATAAAGCCCTTCACGAGAAAAATAATCATGATGTTCAATGAAATAATATTCAATATTATCCAATTTTGTCTTAAAAACAGAGCACCATACTTCCTCATTATTCCCCATCCAAACAGACATATTAGGGAGGACTAACTCTAAAAAATGATTAGAGAAATCAATATCTCTATATTTAGGAATTACAACTTTTACATCAACTCCCAATTTGTCAAGATATATTGGCAAAGCACCAGTAACATCGGCAAGTCCACCTGTTTTAATAAATGGAGTAGCCTCAGAAGAAGCAATAACGATTTTCATTTTAGGCATAATACAAGTCCTATTTAAAATTTTACTTACTATATACTACCTTAAAACGATTTTATCTTAGCTTGTAAAAAAAGTAAAGTGTTAATTCGTTTTTATTTTTTCATAAATACTAACAGCCTCATTATCGCTTAAATGGGCGACATAATCTTTAACTAATTCTAGATTATCTTTAGAATTTTCGGGAATAAAGAAAAGTTTATCTTCTAAAATTAAATGTGTATTTTTTAGATAATATTCGAAAACATAAGATATTATTTCATGAACTCTTGCAACATCTTTTTTAATTTCTTTACTCTCATAAACATTTTCAAACATAAACGCTTTTAAGTTATTCATCGCATTAAGAACTTCTTCTTTAATGGACACTTCTTCTTTTTCGATAGATTCAATTATTACAGCCATAACCATAGTGTCAACTCTTTTACTATAACGGCTACTCAAAACATCTATAATAGGTTTAGGTATGTCATCGCTTTTAAGAACGCCAAGGTTAATGGCATCATCTATATCATGATTAATATAGGCTATGATGTCAGATATTCTAACTACAAGACCTTCATTTGTTGCAGGCATTGAAGCGGAATCGTTTGATAATATCGAGCCTTTTTTACCCTTTGTGTGTTTTAATATTCCATCTCTTGTTTCAAATGTTAGATTAAGCCCTTGACCTTTTTCTAAGCATTCAACAACTCTAAGCGAATGAGAGGCATGATGAAACCCTTCCCAGTATTTATTAATAGCATGTTCACCTGCATGTCCAAATGGTGCATGCCCCAAGTCATGTCCTAATGCTATGGCTTCTGTAAGGTCTTCATTTAGTCGTAAAGCTCTGGATATTGTGCGGGCTATTTGCATTACTTCAAGAGTATGTGTAAGTCTTGTTCTATATGGTGCTTCGTTAAACATTATTACTTGGGCTTTATCTTTAAGCCTTCGAAAATATTCACTATGTATAATTCTATCTCTATCTTGCATATAAAGAGTTCGTACAAAACATTCATCACGTGGTTTAAGTGTGCCTTTGCTTTCGGCTGCTTTTGATGCGAATGGTGCTAAATATTGTTTTTCTCTTTCTTCTATATCTAATCGTAAATTTCTCAAGTTTTATCCTTCATAAAATATATATATGTTAACTTAAATTTTGTTTACCAGTATATTTAATATTATTTATATTGTCAATGAAATAATAATAAACTTAAAAATAAATTGACAATTTAGTAATCTTACATATACTAACAAGGGTGGGTATTTAGTAATTTTTATATTTTAAGGATAATAAAATGAAAGAGGCAGTAGTCGCCCTTGATATTGGTGGTACTTATATTAAAGGTGCTTTATTATCAAAAGAGGGTAATTTTTTATATAAACAGTCATTCGAGACTATAGCTTCACTCACAAAAGAAGAGCATAAAGATCATATGATAAATATGTTAAAAGTTCTTATTGAAAATTTACCGAGTGATTATAAATTAATAGGTTTCGCCTCAGGCAGCCCTGGAATGGCAGACAAAGATACTGTGCATATTGGTGGTGCTGAAAATATACCCGGTCTTTATGGCATAAAATTTTCAGATGTTGGAGACTTTTTTAATATACCATCAAGGCATGAAAATGATGCAAACTTAGCAACTTTGGGTGAGTTTGTATATGGCGATGAAGAAAATAAAAATTATAATGGAATTATGGCCGTAACTCTTGGCACAGGCATAGGCGGTGGTTTTATATTAGATGGGCGTCTTTACATTGGCTCACATGGTGGTGCTGGCGAAATTGGACATGTTTGCGTTGTGCCTAATGGGCTTAATTGTAATTGCGGTTCTCGTGGTTGTATTGAGCAATATGCTTCTGCTGCGGGCTTTGTGAATTCTGCGAAACAAAAAATACATAAGGGCATAAAAAAAACTGCACTTACTTTCACAATATTAGAAGAAGGAAAAGCTAAAATAATATTTGATTATGCTAAAAAAGACGATGAGCTTGCTTTAGATGTCATAAGAGAATGCGGATATTATTTGGGTATATCGATATCGCAGGCTATTAATTTTTTAGATTTAGATTTGGTTTTAATAGGTGGAGGGCTTTGTAAAGATTTTGATATGCTCATCCCTCATATTAAATCGGCAATATACGATTATACTCTTAGAATTCCTGCAAGAGATATAGCAATAAAGTCGGCATCACTTGGCAATGACGCTGGTCTTTTAGGATGTGCTGCCTTGTTTTTTTATAATGAAAATTAATTTTTGATTGTAAATACTAAAGTAAATCAGTTTTTCTTAAATTGTTGAGCTCATCTCTATATCGAGCTGCATCCTCGTAGCGTTCTTCTGATATTGATTTATAAAGTAATCTTTCAATGTCTTTTATTTTTTGATTATTAGTGCCATCAGAGTCTTCATCTAATATTGAGTCATCATCGTCGTCATCAGATTCATCTTTTCTTTTTAATAAATCTGGTTCTTTATTGAAAACTTGATATGAAAAAGGAATACTATCTTTAATTTCTACATCGCTACCTTCTAAAACAAAACCTGCCTTATCGATTAGATGTTCCTCTATAAATATAGACACCTTCACACGTAGAGATAAAGCTATGGCATCAGATGGCCTTGCGTCTATCAAAAATGTTTTGTCATCAATTTCTATAGCTATTTTTGCATGATAAGTATCACCTTGAAGATTATCAATTAATATGTGCGAAACTTTAGCAGATGAAATATCGAGTATACTTTTTATTAAATCATGAGTGAGTGGACGAGGTTGACTAAAGCCTAAAACTCCCGTCATAATTGATTGTGCTTCCAAAGGAGCTATAAATATTGGTATAACTTTATCCGAGTCCAGAGGCTTCATAATGATGGCAAAACCTTTATCTGTAACAGCTAAATTAAATATTTTTACTTCTAACATTTAAGAACTCCTTGCCAAATTATACTATAATAATTTAAATTGTCAATAAAATAGGCTGCTTTTTTAGCTAGATTTAGAAAAGAACAATAAAAACAACAAAAAAACAACAAAAAGAACAATAAAACACTTGATTTTGAACAGAAAATAACTATAATGTACTATAGGATGTAATTGTATGTGTTAGGGAGATTTTATGGAATCATTCGAACGTAGCAAGCAAATAATTGAAGTATTAGAAAATAATAATGGATATTCGACCATAGATGTTTTGGTTAAAGAATGCAATGTGAGTAGTATGACTATAAGACGTGATTTAGATAAACTTCAAAGTGATGGAATTGTTGAAAAAAGACATGGTGGTGCAATACTTAATAGATTTTTACATAGAGAAGAGCCTTATATAAATAAGCAAAATATGAATAAGAATATTAAAGAGAGTATAGCAGAAAATGCGATAAAGCTTGTTAATGATAATGATATAATAGTTCTCGATGCGGGAACGACTACACTTGCTATAGCTCGACTCATTAAGACTAAAAAAAACATAACAGTTATAACCAGTGACACATATATTGCGATTTATTTGTCAAGACTTAATTTAAAAGTATGCATGGCTGGCGGTTTTATTGATAATTCAACGGGTTGTGCCTCTTCAACATTTACTATAGATTTTTTGAAAAATTTAAATGTAGATATTGCTTTTATAGGAGTATCTTCTATAAATAAAAACTTCGACTGCATGGCGAGTAATTCAGATAGAGCAGGTATTAAAAAAGCGATGCTCGATATTTCATCGAAGAGTGTTCTTGTTGCTGATGGCAGTAAATTTGGAATATCTTCGTTTTGTAAAATCGCATCGATAAAAGATTTCTCGCATTTAATAACAAATTACGATTTCAGTTTGGATGATAAAGCCTTGATAGAACATGAAAACTGTTCAATAATTAAAATTTAGGAGAATTTAGACTATGGATAAAAGAAGTAAAATTGCTGTAACCGTTGGCGATCCTGCAGGCATAGGACCTGAGATAACTATTAAAGCATTATCTGATAAAAATATTATCGATAAAATAATACCTGTAGTATATTCACATGAAGTGGTGCTTAAAAGTGTATTAAACGATAAAATGAAGATTAGAAAAATTAATTCACCATCTGAGGCAAAAGGCGAGCTTGGTATTATCGACTTTATAGAACCTTCAGAACCTATTGAGAATAATAAATTCAATTTTGGTCAAGTTCAAGCGACTTGTGGAGTTGCTGCATATAATTACATAGACATGGCAATTAAAGCAGCCTTAGCACATGAGGTGTCATCTGTAACGACAGCACCGATAAATAAAGAATCGATTAAAGCGGCTAAGATAAACTTTATAGGGCATACAGAAATATTTGCCGAAAAAACTGACTCTTATGATCCACTCACTATGTTTGAGGTTAGAGGGCTTAGAGTATTTTTTCTTACTAGACATTTATCATTAATTGATGCATGTAAAGCTATAACTAAAGAACGTATTTTAGAATATATCAAGAGATGTACTAAAGCATTAGAGGGTATCGATTCTTCTGATGGCATTATGGCTATTGCTGCATTAAACCCTCATGGTGGTGAGCATGGTCTTTTTGGTGATGAGGAAGAAAAAATTATAGTTCCTGCTATCGAAGAGGCATTGAAATTGGGTTATAAAGTTAAGGGGCCTATTGGTGCAGATTCAGTATTTCATCAAGCTTTAATTGGTAAATATAGCAGTGTATTATCACTCTATCATGACCAAGGACATATTGCGACAAAAACTCTCGATTTCGACAGAGTAGTTTCTTTGACATTAGGGCTTCCATTTTTGAGAACTTCTGTAGATCATGGAACAGCTTTTGATATTGCAGGTAAAAATATTGCTTCAGAAATAAGTATGACTGAAGCTCTTTTAGTGGCATCGAAATATTCAAATAAATTTTAGGAGATTTAAAGATGGATAACAATCAATTTCAAATGATGATCGGTTTGCTTATAGGTATTTGTGCTCTTATTTTTATGGTTATAAGAACAAAGATACATGCTTTTCCAGCGCTCATTATTGCAGCGTCACTTACAGGAATTATAGGAGGAATGGCACCTCCTAGTGTCGTGTCGTCGATTACAAAAGGTTTTGGTAATACTCTTTCTAGTATAGGTATTATTATAGGCTTTGGTGTAATGATGGGGCAATTATTCGAACTTTCTGGTGCTGCCGAAAGAATGGCATTAACTTTTATCAAGATATTTGGTAAAAAAAGAGAGGATATCGCATTAGCAGTTACAGGTGCTATAGTATCTGTGCCTATTTTTTGTGATAGTGGATTCATTCTTTTATCTTCTTTAGCACGTGCTATTTCAGGTAAAACTAAAAAAACAATATTTATATTAGGGCCTGCTTTAGCTGTAGGTCTTGTTACAACTCACCATATGGTAGCACCGACCCCGGGTCCTTTGGCTGCCGCTGATAATTTTGGTGCCAATTTAGGGCTAGTCATTTTATGGGGACTTATTTTTTCTGTTCCTATGGTTGCAGCTGCCCTATTATATATTAGAATAGTTTTGGGTAAAACATATCAATTGCCAGAAGGTGTCGATGGATGGAAGCGCTTCCAAACAAAGCCTGAAATACAAGATGCAGGGCTTGAGCCATCGAGAAGTGATTTGCCTTCTAATTTTATAGCATTCTTTCCAATTCTATTGCCAGTATTTCTTATATTAATAAGCACTGGTATAAACCCTATTAAAAATGTTATAGCTATTCCTGAAAATGTTTTATCTATAGTAGCTTTTGTTGGTAATCCTGTTATCGCAGTTGGTCTTGGATTACTTGTTGCCATTGCGACACTTACAAACAACATGACTAAAGATGAGACACTTAAGGCTATGGAGCTTGGAATTAGAGGCTGTGGAATAATACTTTTGGTTACTGGGGCTGGTGGGGCACTTGGTCAAGTTTTAAGAGATTCAGGTTCTGCCGATTCAATTGCTCAAATTCTTTCAAATGCAAACATTCCACCTATTTTGCTACCATTTTTTGTAGCAACGATTGTTCGATTCATTCAAGGTTCAGGTACTGTTTCAATGGTTACAGCGAGTGCTATATGTGCTCCTATAATTCTTCCATTAGGTGCAAGCCCAGTATTTAGTACATTAGCTGCTTGTGTGGGTTCAATGTTTTTTGGATATTTTAATGACTCATATTTTTGGGTTGTAAATAGAGTCTTGGGTATAGATAAAGCTAAAGAGCAAATAAAAACATGGTCGATTACAACAACTGTTGCATGGGCTACTGGTTTTGTTGTTCTTATTATATCTAATGCATTGTTTGGTAAATTGTTTTAATTATTATTTTAGGAGACTATGTTATGTCAAAAATTGAGTTTGCTTCGATCAATAAGTATTTTATAGATGATAAAGAAATTGTTCACAGTATGTTACATGATAGACTTAAAACTTTTGGTAAAAAAATAATAGTTTTGGACGACGACCCTACAGGCGTACAGACTATACACGGGGTTAATGTTTATACCGATTGGTCTTTAGAAAGCATTAAAAGTGGATTTAGTGAAACTGATAATTCAATGTTTTTTATTCTTACAAATTCAAGAAGTTTTTCTACTCAAAGAACTATTGAAGTTCATAGAGAAATAACACAAAGAATTATCGAGGCGTCGAAGGCATTAAATAAAGAATTTATAATAATCATTAGAGGTGACTCGACATTAAGAGGACATTACCCTGATGAAACTAGCACTATCGCAAAAACTATAGAAGAAGTTTTGGGTGAAAAGCTTGATGGAGAAATTCTTATACCATTCTTTTTAGAGGGTGGACGATATACATTAAATGATACACAATATGTTCTTGAGAATGATTATCTTTTGGAAGCTACAGAAACTGAGTTTAGCAAGGATAAAACATTTGGATATAAAAACGCTAATTTGTGTAAATATATCGAAGAGAAAACTAATTCAGAATTTAAGGCTCTCGATGTTGTAACTGTTTCTATCGAAGATTTAATGCAAAAAAATATAGATAAAATATCTGAAAGCTTAAAGTCGGTTAATAATTTTGGAAAAGTTATTGTGAATGCAACATCTTATAGAGATTTAATGGTTTTTTCTATAGCTCTTATAGATGCAATTAATGCTGGTAAGACTTTTGTTTTTAGAACGGCTGCTAGTTTTACAAAAGTTATAGGCGATATTTCGGATAAAGCATTGCTTAAAAACGCCGATTTAATCGATAAAAAAAATGGGAATGGCGGTATTATTATTGTGGGTTCTCATATGGCAAAAACTACTATGCAACTTGAAAAACTTAAATCGATTGATGATATTGAGTTTATTGAATTTGATCAGCATTTAGTTTTGAAAGAAGGTGAAATCGAAAAAGAAGTAATAAGGGTTTCTGAAAAAGTGAATGAGGCTATAAAAGTTAAAAAAGCTGTGGCTGTTTATACTAAAAGAGATAGAGTCGATTTGAATACTGGAAATAAAGAAGATGAATTAATTATATCTACTAAAATATCAAATTCTCTAACCTCAATCGTTTCTAATCTTTTAGAAGCTCCTAGTTTTGTTATTGCTAAAGGTGGAATAACTTCTAGCGATGTTGGAGTGGTGTCGTTAAAAGTGAAAAAAACAAAAGTGTTGGGGCAAGTTGCACCGGGTGTTCCTGTGTGGCTAACTGGGGAAGAAAGTCGATTTCCTTATATACCTTATATTATATTTCCAGGTAATGTCGGAATTGAAAACACTTTAAGCGATGTTGTAAAAGAGCTTATAAAATAATTATTATAATTTAAAGGATTAAAAAATGAGTAAAAAAATTGGATTTATAGGACTAGGTATTATGGGTATACCTATGGCTAAAAATATATTATCTAAAAATTCTGAACTCACATGTTATGATATATCGAAAGATGCATTGGATAAAGTATCAAAACTCGGTGCGACTGTGGCTGACACTGCATCTGCACTTGCTAAAGATTGTGAAATTATATTTATTATAGTTCCTGATGTTCCTCATGTTCATTCTATTATTTTTGGAGAAAATGGAATAAGTAAAACGGCTAAAAAGGGCACTATAATTATCGACATGAGTTCACTTCCACCTACAGCTTCTATTGAAATCGCAAATAAGTGTAAAGAGCATGATTTGTTGTTTTTGGATGCGCCTGTTAGTGGTGGAGAACCAAAGGCAGTAGATGGGACATTATCTTTTATGGTTGGTGGTAATAAAGAGGCTTTCGACGCTGTTACGCCATATTTTAAGATGATGGGTTCAAGTGCTGTTTTAATTGGGGATAGTGGGGCAGGAAGTGCGACAAAGCTTGCTAATCAAATAATTGTGAATCTAAATATTGCGGCTTTATCTGAAGCTATGATACTCATCGCTAAAATGGGAATTGATCCAGAAAAAGTAGTTTCTGCGATATCGGGAGGACTTGCAGGAAGTGCTGTACTTAATGCAAAAGCGCCGATGATGATTAATAGAGACTTTAAAGCTGGCGGTAGAATTGATATTAATAAAAAAGATATAAGAAATGTCTTAGCTACTTCACATGACTTGGGTTTGTCGCTACCACTGACGGCTCAACTTTATGAAGAATTTCAAAGTTTAAGTGCATTAGATAAAAATACTTTGGATCATAGTGCTATATTGCATTTTTATGAAAATATCAATAATGTTAAACTTGAAAAGAAGTAGGATTATATATTGAAATTTTACTTTTTTTAGAATAGAATTACAATATAAATTATGAATAATAAAAAGCAATATAAAATCTTACTGCATGCACCGAATTGGCTCGGTGACATAATGATGTCTTTACCTGCGATTACGCTTATAAGAGAACATTATCAAGATGCACATATTGCTGTTTTAATAAAAAAATCGATGGGGAGCATTTTTACATCGTCGAATTTAATAGATGAAGTAATACCTTTAAGTGAAATTAAAAGTATTAGAAGTAAAAAATTCGACATGGCTATTTTGTTCCCCAATTCGTTTATATCCGCATTTAGAGTTTTCATGGCTGGTATACCTAAAAGAGTTGGCTATACTGGGGATTATAGAAATTTAATGCTCACTCATAAGGTTGATAGAAAGCCTATACGCTGGGCTAACACTACTTATTATTATGTAAACTTGCTCAAAGTTATAGGCATAGAAAAAGAAGTTCCTCAAGTTATATTAAATACAAGTGCTGAGTCGGATGAAAATGCATTGCAGTATTTGAATGAAAATGCTATAAATGAGAATACTAAATTTTTCACTTTTGGAGTTGGTGCAACTAATTCATATGGTAAAACTTGGAGCACTACTTATTATGCTGAAGTTATGAATTCGCTTGCTAAAAAATATAATGCTAGAATTGTGTTTATAACGACAAAAGAAGAAGAAGCTATCTCTGATAAAATAAATAAAAAAATAGATAATAAAGCATTAATTCCATATTTTAGTTTAGATATTATAGCGAGTATAATTAAATATTCAAGCG
>CAMQVF010000058.1 GCA_947038115.1 uncultured Spirochaetia bacterium | reverse complement strand
AAAAGTAAGTTTGAACGATATAGAACATACTATTTTAAGACCTATTTGGAAAGACAATAGAGTTCATTTTCTAGTAAACTGTGCAAGTATTGGTTGCCCTGATTTATTATTAACAGCCATAACCCGTGATACCTATGAAGCTGTTGCTGATAAAGCGACTAGAGATTTTATCAATAGCTCAAGAGCTGTTAGTTTGGAAAAAGACAAATTAGTTTTAAGTTCTTTATTTGATTGGTATGGAGTTGATTTTGGTGCTAATCCTAAAGAAATAATCGCTTATATTAATAAATATGCTAATGATAATACAAAAGCTAAATTGAATAATTACAAAACAATTTCTTATATTTATGATTGGAATTTAAACGAAGTTCGCTAATAATATTCAGATTTTATAAGCATATATATAAAGGAAGAATAATTTATATATATGCTATTTTTTTTTAGATTTTTTTATTTTGCTATCTCTTATAGTAAAATAGAATGCGATGAATAAAATCAGATATATACCAGATATTATTGCTAGGTAATACCATAAAGATTTAATACTATCATATTTAATATAATCACCTAACATTGTTATTGGTATCAAAATTATATAAAGTGGAATTGCATAGGCAAGAATATTTCGCCCACCATATTTATCTTTTCGAAATACTTTTGACAGTAATAAAAATATTGAACCGAAAATTAAAAATAGAGTAGCCCCGAAAATAATCAAGAAAGAAACTTCCATGACTAACTTTATAATTAAATTTATTAAAATAGAATCTTCAGTAAGCCATTTTTTAATAAATAATTCTTTATAATTAAGTATCTTTAAGAAATATTTTTCTATCATTTTATTGCCTATTATATAAAATTTAATTTAAATCGAAAATAGCTTTATTGTTTTTATAAACTCTTTTGTTTCGAACTTCATAATTGTCTGTGCCTGATAATCCTTTGCTTTTTACAGAAAATACAAATCTGCCAGCATTATCTTTAATAGATGAACCGTCGATTTGGTATATAATACGTCCTGATGAATCTTTGACGTAGTCATCTGTATAAGTGTATCTTTCGCTGCCAGAACGAACATCTGAACTGCTTAAGTAAAAAAGTTTTGACTCTTCCTGACTTTTAGCGTTGGAGCTTCCTGAAATAATATTTAATGCTAATAATAATGCTAGAATTGAACCCATGATAAAATCCTCTAAAAATATGATTTATAATTATTGTATATTGATATATAAAAAATTTGAATGAAGCCAAATTGACTAGAATACAACCTCCGATAATGTATCTTATGTTAACTTCTATAATTATTTTTTTTCTAGCTAATTCGTACACGCCAAAAGAAAGGAAATAATAAAACCAAAACGGTGTATATTTCAAGCCGACCTAATAACATTGCAAAAGATAAAAACCATTTTATATAATCTTGAAAGAAGGCATAATTTTCTGTAGGCCCAACTAATCCAAAACCGGGCCCGATATTACCCAAAGTTGCTAGTGCTGTTGTAAATGATGTGAGAATGTCATGTCCGCCAGATGATATTATTAAGGCTATAAATATTAATGCTACAATATATAAAATAATAAATCCAAATATATTATGTATAAATGTAAGCTCTGCTGGCTTTTTATTGATATAAACCCTTAGCACGGCATTTGGATATATTACCTTTTTTATCTCTATAAGGCTTTGTTTGAATACCGTTATAATTCGTATTACTTTGATACCACCACCAGTTGACCCTGAGCATCCGCCGACAAACATTAATGTGAAAAGTATATATTGCGAGAAATTACCCCATTTTTCATAGTCGGCAGTAGCAAAGCCTGTCGTTGTCATAATTGATGCCACTTGAAATGATGCATAGCGGAATGATTCTTCAAATGTTGGGTATATATTAGTCATAAACAAGTTTACAGTTATGAGTGTCATAGCCACAAATAGAATTAGTATATAATGAAAAGATTCTGAATCTTTAACAAAAACTTTAAAATTTCCACTTAAAAATCTGAAATATAAACTAAAATTCATGCCTGCTAAAATCATGAATATGGTTATTGTATATTGAATTGCTGGCGATGAATAGTAAGCTATGCTGGCATTTTTAGTTGAGAATCCACCTGTAGCCATAGTCGCAAATGTGTGGGAGACTGAATCAAGTGGCTTCATGCCGAAAATAATTAATAAGATAATTTGAATAATACTTAAGATTATATATATACTCCAAAGATACTTAGCTGTTTTAGTTATTCGTGAAGAAAGTCTATCAGCCACAGGACCCGGAGCTTCAGCTTTAAGAAGCCTGAAAGCATCAACGCCTAAGAGCGGTAAAATTGCTACGGTAAGAACTACAATACCCATACCGCCAAGCCAATGAGTTGTCGCACGCCATAAAAGCATCGACTCTGGCAAGCCTTCGATATTGGTTAGAATTGAAGCTCCAGTCGTTGTAAGTCCACTCATCGTCTCAAAATAAGCGTCGACATAACTAGGTATCGCCCCTGAAATATAGAAAGGTAGTGCTCCAAAAGCAGATACAATTATCCAGCTTAGTGAAACAAATATAAAACCACCTTTAACGCTTAAATCTTTTTTTTCGTTTTTAGATGTTGTTAGAATTCCTACAGCAGCAGCTAATGCGATAATAATTATTGTAAATAGAAAACCTTTTAGTGCTTCGTATTCTTTAAAATAAAGAGCTACAAATGACATTGAGGCAATAAAAAATGACGATATCAGCGAGATAAACGAAAGCATTCTTATTATGAGTTTATAATTTATCATAAAACAAACCCTGTAATGTCTTTATAGAATCTCTTGTTCCTATGCATGCGAGCACGTCATCTTCTAAAAACTCAAAATTACCACTCGGAATAAATATATTTTTATCTCTAGTTATAAAAAGTATTAATACGGCATCAGGAAATTTAATGTCTTTTATTAATTTATTTTTAAGCTTGCTACTTTCTACAATACTAAACTCAACAACTTCAACTTCGCCAGATAAAATGGAATAAACACCTTTTATATGCTTACTATTTATGATTCGTATAAACCTATCGACTGATGAGTTTAATATGCTTATAGTCGAGTCGATATCAAGGCTTGAAGCCATTTGCATATAAGCACTTTTTTGAATGACAGCAAGTGAATATTTTATGCCTATTGTTTTTGCATATAAGGCTGAAACTAAATTGAACTCTTGATTATTAGTTACAGCTATAAATATATCATAACTAGCAAAATTCGATTTAGAATCATGGTCTATAATATTATCTTGAACTGTAAATAATTTGGGTAGTTTTTCTACAGAAGTTGTGCAATTTTTATGATTATCATCCATAACAACAATATCTTTCGATGTGAAAAAAATATGTTTAGGCATTGACTCATAAAGCTCTTTAGCTATATGAATTCCAATATCAGTTGCACCATGAATTAAAATTCGTTTAATGTCTTTTGCAGTAGTATCTGTGAGAAATATTTTATCCAAACTTTCTTTATGAGCGAAAAAATATACAATGTCTGCTTCCCTAACCCTCGTGTCACCTGTTGGAATTATATATTCTTTAGACCTATAAATTAAAGCCATAATAAATTCTGTATCTGATGCGGCTCTTATTTCTTTTATAGTTTTATCACACATGTATGAATTATGTGGAATAGCGATTTCTCGTAATGCAAAGCCTTCAATGTCAAATAATACAGGGTTTCCAATAATACCCGTTTTTATGCTTTTTACAGCGTTTTTAGCCGCTTCCATTTGAGCATTAATTATATAATCGATACCAAATAATTCTTTTTGTGTTTCTATAAGTGATGAATAAGAATAGTCTTTCACCCCTGCAATTGTTTGTAAGTTAGGGTTTTCATTTTTAGCGAATCTGCAAACGATTAGGTTAACTTCATCGTAAGATGTTAATGCAAAAAAGAAATGGGCATCATAAACACCTGCATTCTTTATTGCTTCAAAATTATCACCATCATTTAATATAGTTATGCAGTCAAGTTTATTGCCTGTACTTTTAAGAACTCTAATATCTTTGTCTATTACGACAACATCATGACCATCATCGACTACCCTCTTTGCCAGTTCGTAGCCAGATTGTCCCACACCCATTATAATTATTTTCATAAGTTACATACATCCGATATCTATCAAAAATATTGCGATAATCCAATAGTTTAGATATTCTATATGTCATGTAATAATAAATCAAGTGCCTTACTACATTAAGTATCAATTATTTTGGTTTATAGAGCGATTTTTTTTTGTTATTAAGCTTTTCACTAGCAATTAAAAGTGATCCATTAGGAAATATATTTTTTGCTTTTTCGATATAAATTATATATTGGTCATAGTTTTTGAGTTCAAAGTAAGCCTGTGAAAGCCATATATATGTCAAATATTTTTGATAAGGTTCTTGAGCATTATTTTCAGCTTTAATAAGCAATGGTAATGCTTTGTCTATTCCACCACCAACAAAACTTGGTTTATATGCCATAGAGTTAGCTTTGCCAGTTATTGCGTTAAAATTGCTTGGATCAACCTCTAATGCTTTATCATATAGTTTTTCAGCCTCTTTTCCAAGCTCTATAATATCTCCAAGTCCAACATAAGGCATTAAATAAATATTTACAGTAGCTAATGAAGCAAGATAATTGGCATCAGTTTCACTTTTGTATGGAGTATTTTCTTTTATAATATTTTTTAGAATTTCAGTATTTTTCTTTTTTAATTTTTTATCTTTTTTATCATATCGACCAAGTTTAATTACAACCAACAAATTTTTATATGTTTGTTCTTCTACACTATTTCCTTTTAGTGCTTCAACTTTTTTTATAGCAGCACTCATAGCAGAAGTATTTATATTGTTTTCACTTTGAGAGTAAAGAATATTGTACATATCATACACGGCATTTGGATAGCTTGCTGGAAATAGATTAAAACTTGCAAACAATAATAAAAACAATATATATTTTTTCATAAATAACTCTCTTAAAAATTCTATATCAAGCCACTATAACAGATAATTCAACTTTTGTAAACGAATAAAGCCCTTCTAAATATTACTTTTAAAAGAGCTTTATATTCTGTTTTCAAATTTATTTTATATTTTTACTGCCATCTTTTTGCCAAGAAAATGGTTCAAACTCATCATTAACATCTTCCGATTTCCAATTAGGTTTTTTAAATGAATATATAGTTAAAGGAATTCCAACACCAATAACATTTCCAATTACAAGTAAAATAATCCAATTAGCATTACTTCCAACACTGATTTGACCCGGAGGTATGAAGCCCACAAAAAAAGCAGCTATTGAAGAAAGCAGTCCAATACCACCGATAATCCACATTCCTAATATTTTACCAGGAACTTTGAAAGTTCTTTCTACATCAGGCTTTGTTATTCTTAATTTCATAAAAGATAAAAACATTAATACATACATTATAAGATATAAAGTTACACATAAAGCTGTAAGAATTTGATATGCCGCTTGAATTGAAGGTAGCAATACAAACATAATTGATAAAATAGTTACAATACTAGCTTGTACAAGTAAAATATTAACCTGCACTCCCTTAGGATTTAACTTCTGAAGCCATGGAGGAAGATAGCCAGCCTTGCCAACAGCTAAAAGTCCTCGACTAGGCCCGCCTATCCATGTAGTAACTTGACCAAATACACCAAATGCTAAAAATACTGCCATAATACTACCAAGTATTTTAACTTCAAACATGCTAAAAACTTTATAATATGCGACAAGTAAACTTTGTGTGAGGTTTATTTCATCTTTAGGTATTATAACTCCAATAGCTAAAGTTCCTACTATAAATAAAACTACAGCAATTGATGCCGACAAAAATATCGCTTTTGGATAATTCTTTTTAGGATTTTCAACTTCGGTAACATGCACCGATGACATTTCCATTCCTGCATAAAAAAGAAAAATACTAACAGCAAGCGCTAGATTACTAAATTTGCTTAAGTCAGGTATAAGGCTAGAAGGTTCTAATGATATATTTATAGTGTTTCCACTGAATAAATAATATATTCCAAGCCCTATAATTGTAATACCCGGAACAAATGTACCCACTATTACACCCCATTTACTTATAGCCCCAGATATTTTTACACCTTTAAAGTTCATTATAGTAGCAGCCCAATAAACGCCTAAAACAATAACTAATGTGTAGTATTTATTATTAGCGAGTGCAGCATCAAAAGTTAAATCACTTCCTATAAAAGCTATCGAAACAGCTGCAAATGTTAATGCTGTTGGAAACCAGATTGTATTTTGTAGCCACTGTAAAAAGATAGCGACAAAACCTGCTCTTGCTCCAAATGCCTCACCCACCCATCTAAATACACCACCTTTTTCAGGCCATCCAGTACCTAGCTCGGCAGAAACTAATGATACAGGAATAAGGAAAAACAAAGCGGCGAAAACATAATAAAATACAGATGATAGCCCATAAAGAGCTTCGGCAGGAAGTCCTCTAAGGCTTACAATCGCTGCAACATTTATCATCGAAAGAGTGAATACACTTATTTTTTTTGTTGTGTTATTAATCATAAAAATATACCTCTAATAATTCTAATGCTTAAAAAATGAACTTTCTTTTTCTGTTAACGGAGTAGTTATTGGATGTGCTTTAAACTGTTCTATAGCTCTTTTTATATCCTCAACTAGTAATGAAGCAAGATCCATAGTGAAATTTTGTTTGACAAGCACACGTTGAACCACAATATCAGTTGCATGTTCAGGCAGAGAATACGCAGGGACAAGCCAGCCACGTGAACGTAATTTGTCAGCTAGGTCATAAAGAGAAAAACCTGCATCAATACCATCTTTAAATCTCCAAGTACATCCGGGAATTCCGCCCTTTCCATTATAAATAATTTCAAATAAGCCAATACTTTTTATTTTTTCAGAAAGCCACTGCCCTATTTGTGCACTATTATTTTGTATCTTTTGATAGCCTTCAAAACCTAGACGAATAAAATTATAATATTGAGCAACAATTTGTCCGCCGGGTCTCGAGAAGTTGAGTGCGAATGTCGGCATATTTCCACCCAAATAGTTAACATTAAAAATTAATTCTTCTGGTAAAGATGCTTTGTCACGCCAAACAACCCAACCTACTCCAACAGGAGCTAATCCAAATTTATGGCCTGATGCATTTATAGACTTAACTCTTTTTATTCTAAAGTCCCATATAATATCTTTTTGATCATCTATAAATGGAGCTAGAAATCCACCACTTGCACCGTCAACGTGAATAGGAATATCAAGTCCTTTTTCTTTTTCTAGTTTATCAAGGACTTTTGAAATTTCTAAAACATTTTCATATTCTAAAGTAAATGTAAGCCCTAGTGTTGGCATAACACATATAGTATTCTCATCAACATAATTTAATATATCACTAGGAGTCATTGTATATTTATCTCTTTTCATAGGAATTTCACGTAATTCTATATCCCAATATCTTGCGAATTTTTCCCAACAAATCTGCACAGCACCAGTTACGATATTAGGTTTGTCGCAAGGCTTTCCAGCAGCCTTCATTTTTTTTCGCCAATTCCATAATAGAGCAAGTCCTGCAAGCATTGCTGCCTCTGATGAACCTGTAGTTGAAGTTCCTATAGTGTCAGTTGAGCTTTCAGCATGCCAAAGATTAGCTAGAATATGAACACATCGCTCTTCTATAGATGCGGTTTGAGGATATTCATCTTTATCAATCATATTTTTGGTAATACACTCATCCATAAGTTTGTGTACTTCTTCTTCTTGCCAAGTTTGCACAAATGTTGCCAAATTTAATGAAGCATTTCCGTCTAAAGATAATTCATTTTTTATCAAGTCATAAGCCTCTTTTGAATTCATTTGGTTTTTAGGTAAAATGAATTTGTTTAGTATTTCAACCGAGGTGTTTGATGCATGAACTTGGTCGTTACTATTATGTTTGATCACTTTTTTATTGTGTAACATTAAAAACTCCTTTAAGATAATTTAATATGCTCTAATTGTACTAGCTTAAGCAATTTATCAAACTATTTATAGAAGGATTTAATGACATAGTATTGCTACTTATGTCGGGTTTTTAGAATATTTTTAGATTATAACTCATAGAAGTATATATAAGTCTGTTTTAATATCTGCTTTATATACAATCTTTATTTAATCTTTCTTGACTTATTAGTTAACATAAATTATAATTATGATAACTATAATAAATTTTGGAGTTTTCTTTATGACACCGCTTTTAAATCTCATATTGGCTATAATATTGCCTCTTGTTGTTGTTGGTATATCGAGGATAATGGATAAAAGAGATAAAAATCCAAATCCTGACTTTGATGATATTTTTGAAGAAAAACAAAAGGCATTAGCAGGTATTGTCGAAGATAAAATATCAGAGGCAAAAGATAACACCATCGACTTAGAAATTGCTGTAAAACGAGCGGGTATTATAAGTAAGGCTATAGAAGAAGATTTAGCAAAGCTTACCCCAAGAATAGAGTCTTATAAAGATTATGAGGCGGCTATTTCGCAATATCAAGGGCAAGTTGAGTCATTAGAAGATGCTTATTTACAAATATTAAATAAAGTTGACACTATACTTAAAGAACGTCACACTATCGAAAAGACATATAAACGTATTTCTAATGTTAAAACTAAAATGGTTGAGTTGGAAGATAATGTTGACGGCATTCAAAATAGACTTATCGATTCTTATCAACATAAATTTAATGACTTTGAAAAGGAATTATACAAACGTTTTGATGCTTTAACTACAAATCTACTCGCTCGTGATGCTCATTATAGTTCTATCGCTGAGCAAGAGAAAGAAAAGATATCGGCACTTAGTGAAGACTTCAAGACTCATGTCGCTAAAAAAGAAGAAATGTTTACAAATCAGCTTACATCATTGGCTGAAAGAGCTGCGAAAAATAATATTGAAGAGCTATCTACCCTATTTGAAAAAAGTAGAGAAGAGCTTATTGATAAATACTCTCAATTTGCTGATGAAGTTAATGTGAAATCAACAGATATAGAATCTCGTTATGAAGATTTAAGCAAGACTGGTTCTACATTAGAAGAAGAATTAACTGACTTGCGTTCGTCAATACGTGACAGATTAAACACTATAACTGAAAGCAGTGCTATTGAATTCCAAGAAGAAATGCAGAAAACTAAAGATACTTTATTAGCTTCACTTAAAGAAGAAGTTGATAAATTGGGTAAAGAAAGGGATGAATTCTTAGATTCTATCGGTGAGAAAGCGGATTCACTTGAGAAAACTTTCGAAAAAGTACAAGAGAATTCTGAAAAATTAGAGAAAGACTATCAAGGTCGAACTATACAAATAGAAACAGACTTCACTGAGCTTAAAACAGATATAAATGAAAGATTAATTAAACAAATGAGCGATTTTTCTACTCATATCAAAAATGTATTAGAAAATGAAGATGACGGTGTTGTTACTCTTTACAAGCAAAAAACTCAAGAATTAAATGAACTTATAGAAACTATTGACAGTATGCATGATGGTACTTTATTGAAAGCAGAGTCGAGATTCATTGGGATAGTAGAAGAAATTAATGTTTTAAGAGATGATATGATTCTTAAAGCACAAGATGACATGGATAATGCTTTAGATATCACTAAAACTTCTATTGTTACTGATATAAACAACTTGCGAACAGATATCGAGGCTGAATCTGATTTACTTAAAGATAAAATAGAAGAAACTCATTTCCAAGCTAGTGAAATTCTTTCTTTGCTTGAAAATAAAAAAGAAGAATTAATCGATGCTGTAAATGTTCAAAAAGAATATGTTTATCAAGATTTGGAAGCACGTTCTAGTGATTATGGCAAAAAACTTGAGGAAGAGTTTAAGTCGATGCGAGCAACAGTATGTGAAGATATTGACATTTATATCGACAAAACTACAAAAGATTTAGTGGCTGCTGAAGAGAAAATGAGTAATCTTGAAAATAATTTCAATAAAGCAAATGAAGATATTGAAAAATTATTGAACGATACTGAAAGTAATATTAGAGAGCGACTTGAAGCTAAAATTGACTTGCTTGAGCTTGCAACAAATGATATAGAAGAAGAGATAAAAAATTCTAATTTAGATATTAACAAACAGACAGCTGATGCTTGTGCCAGTATCGAAGCGTTCAAAAATGAAGCAGAAAATTATGGTTCAAGCTATATTGATAAAATTAAATCTGACCTTGATGACATGCTTAAAGAATATGAAAAGACTCAAGTGAAAGCGATTACAGATGAAGTTGATAATGTTTTAGATAAAGTTGAGACTGTTGAAAAACGTTATGGCGATTTGCAAGATATTTTAGATAAAAACTTTGAAGATCTTAAAAGTGAAATGACTTCAGTTTTAGAAGAAACTAATAAACAAAGTGAAGATACTAAATCATCTATAGTTGATATGCTTCATGAAGAACTTAAAAAAGCTACTTATGATTTCGATGAGATATTAAATAATAAAAGAGATGAGATGAATACGCTTAAGTCTGATCTTGAGGACATTTCACATCGAGCTGAAAATGGAAAAGAAGTTTTCGAACGCAACATGAGAGATGTCTATGGCGTTGTTGAGATTCGTGAAAAAGAACTTATTAAAGATATTGAAGACAGATATTTAGATATGGAAAAATCTCTTGATGATATGCTTGAAGAGAAAAAAGAGACGATTAATGATTTGAATAGTAATTATCATTTAATGCTTGAAGATGCGTCAAGAAATTTGAGAACAGAGCTTTCTACCATTAAAGACGAATCGGCCGAATTATCGAATGTATATAAGGAAAAATTAAGCGAAC
>CAMQVF010000057.1 GCA_947038115.1 uncultured Spirochaetia bacterium | reverse complement strand
TTAAGAAAGGCATTGATCTTTTTACAGATTTTTTTATAAGAAATGCGACGCAGTCGTTCTTTACCTCTCTGGTTAAACATCTAGCTTATTTGTTCGCACTTTTAACTAGCTGTGTCGCTTTCGATATTTTTCTTGAAAACTTTTTGACAAAATCATATTAATAAAATAGTATTATAAAAGACTCTACATTATTTTTAAAGGTATAGAATATGTTACAATATGCAGTTATAGGTCTTGGAACTTTGGGACGTACAATTATTTCACGACTTATGAGTAAACCTTCAGTTGAAATTCTTGCTATTGATAGTAGCATGGAACAAGTTGAAGCTATTAAAAATTACGTGACACAAGCAATAAAAATTGACTCAACACAAAAAGAGGCACTAGAAGCAATAGAGATTGATAAATTTGATGCCGTCATTCTTACTATCGGTGAAGATATGATGACAAGCATTCTTACTGCTTTGCTTCTTAAAGAACTTAAAGCCAAAAATATTATCGCTCGATACTCAGATGAAAAACATAAAGCAATTTTAAGCATGATAGGAATACAAAACCTTGTAAGCCCTGAAGAGTCGATGGGTATACATATAGCAGAACAGTTAGACGTCGCCGACAGCCTACTTCTTTATGACTTAACTGAAAACTATTCTATTGTAGAATTTCCAGTTAGCAGACTTTTAGCAGGTAAAACTTTTAAAGAATTAGAACTTAGAAAAAGATATAAAATAAATGTTGTCGCCATAAAAAAAGATGTTAAAAGCATTTTAGGTGATGATAAAGTATCTATAAATTGTACGCTTGACCCAGATACTCCTCTTGAAGAAGGAAGTATTTTGATTATAGCAGGACATGATAAAGATATTGAAAAACTAAATACTAAAATGAAGTATGAATAGCAATGTTGGTAGATTATTTATAGCTTTAGGAATTGTATCTATAATAATAGGTCTAATTTTTTTGTTTAATCTAAAAATACCGCTTGGCAAATTACCAGGCGATATTATAATAAAAAATAAAAACTCAACATTTTATTTCCCACTTGCTACATCGATAATCGTAAGTGTAGTTTTATCACTAATAATGTGGATTATATCAAAGTTTTAAGTTATGCTTTCAAAACTATTCAAGAATATAACAAATAAAACTTTAGATCTACTATTTCCAAACCATTGCATAATATGTGGTAATATTCTATTTTCAGATAAAAAATCTCCAAAAACATTATGCATTAATTGTATAAAAACAAAACTCGATTATGTACATACCAGTAATTATGAATTCTGTGATAAATGTGGAAATGTACTAGACAACAAAAACGATGTCTGTAAATGTATTGAAAAACTTTTATATTTCGACAAGGCAAAGTCGATGCTATTTTATAATGATAAAACTGCCAAATTAATTCACTCCATAAAATTTTCACACAGATACTTTTTATGTGCCGACTTAGGCTTTCTTCTAATTAATTTCTATAAAGACTATATATTAAAACATGATGTCATAATACCAATTCCTCTTGGAAAATTACGACTTAAAACCAGAGGTTATAATCAAAGTGAATTGATTGCTAAAGTTATTTCTAAAAAACTAAATATAAAAATGTATAATAATATAGTTTATAGAAAAAAAGAAACTAAGGCTTTAAGCGCAAGTCATAGTGTAAAAGAAAGAGAAACTATTATAACTAGTGCTTTTAATATAGATAAAAAATATTTAAACGAGTTGGAAAATAAAAATATTTTAATCATAGACGATGTACTAACCACAGGAACCACTGTAAATGAAATATCTAAAGAACTTAAATTAAAAGTGAATTGTAAAAGCGTTAATATACTAACTATAGCAAAAGTTCATTAGTTTTTGACTTGTGAAATACAATATATAATTATTTTACAAATGCCATAATATACTATAAAATGCTACAATAGAAACTTATCTATAAAACTATTTTGGAGGAAAATTTATGAATAAACTATGTTTGATGTTTTTATTATCTATTAGCTTTATAGCTTGTACAAATGTAAACACAACAAAAGAAAGAAAGGAAGCTACAGAGTTTACTAAAAATGTAAATCAAGAGTTTAATGCCTACTTACCAATTAATGATAATACAGATTTTGAAAATGCAACTAGAGGATTTATTGGAAATTCTGATGATAGCATGTCATTTCCATTTATTTCTAATCAAACAGCACCAGACACTGTAAATCCATCTCTTTGGCGACAATCACAACTTAATAATGTTTCTGGACTATTTGAAGTTGTACCCGGAATCTACCAAGTTCGAGGTTTTGATTTGGCAAATATTACATTTATCAAAGGAGACACTGGCTGGATAGTGGTTGATCCATTAACAAGTAAACAAGCAGCTGAAAAAGCTCTAGCATTATTTCGTAAATATAAAGGAGATGCTCCCATCACTGGAGTAGTTTATACCCATTCTCATGCCGATCACTTTTCTGGAGTTAAAGGTATTATAACTGAAGAAGACGTAAAAAATGGAGTGCCTGTTGTTGCTCCTGAAGGTTTTTTTGAAGAAGCAGTATCAGAAAATCTAATGGCAGGAAATGCTATGTCTCGCCGTGCTTCATATATGTATGGTAACCTTTTACCTAAAGACGAAAAAGGTACAGTTGATGCAGGCTTGGGCAAAGGTGTATCAGTTGGAGATATAACTATTATTGAGCCTACTGATTCAATTAGTGTAACAGGTGAAACATTTACTATTGATGGCGTGTTGTTCGAGTTCTTAATGGCTCAAAATACTGAAGCACCTGCCGAGTTTTTATTTTACCTACCTCAATATAAAGTTGCATCAAGTGCAGAAGTTATGAATCATACATTACATAACTTGTCTACTTTACGTGGTGCTAAAACTAGAGAAGCTCTTACTTGGGCTAATGCTATAAAAGAATCTCAAGATTTTTTAGATGGTAGAACAGATGTACTTTTTGGTTCTCATCATTGGCCGACTTGGGGTCAAGAAAACATAGATGGTTTTTTAAACAAACATGGTGATCTTTATAAATATATACATGACCAAACTCTACACTATGCTAATATGGGCTACACACTATTAGAAATTCCTGAAATGATAACACTTCCTGATTCATTAGGAAAAGAATTTTATAACCGTGGATATTATGGAACAGTGAACCATAATGTAAAAGCTGTTTATGACTATTACTTCGGCGCTTGGTGGGACGGAAACCCTGCTAATCTCTATAAACTCCCACCTACAGAGTCTGCAAAGAAATATGTAGAATTCATGGGCGGAGAGAAAAAAGCGATTAAAATGGCAAAACAGTATTATAACAAAGGTGAATATCGCTGGGTTGTAGAAGTGCTTAATCATGTAATATTCGCTAATCCTAAAAATCAAGAGGCTCGTAATTTGAGTGCCGATGCTATGGAACAACTTGGATATCAATCGGAGTCAGCACCTTGGAGAGCATACTTCTTAACTGGAGCATTAGAATTACGTAATGGCGTCGTTGAAGTTGCCGTGCCACAAACTGGTTCATCTGACATGGCAGCAGCTTTACCTATACCACAACTTTTAGATTATTTAGCTGTACGTTTGAATGCGGAAAAAGCTAATAATGTTGATATGAGTATAAACCTAACTATCGGTAATGAGAAGTATAATATAGTTATAGAAAACTCTGTATTAAAATATACTAACAAGCATTCAAATAATAGTGATTTAGATATTTCAATGAGTAGAGCAGAATTTAATCAGCTATTACTAAAAGAAATAACTATCGAAACATTAATTGAGAATAATCCTAATAGTGTATCGAATATGGAAAACTTTGTGATATTTATGTCGCTTATGGATAATTTTAATTTTTGGTTTAATATAATAGAGCCATAGTATACTGGCTTTTACAAAACACAATAGAGTCCCCTATTCATTATGAAGATGGGGGCTTTATTTTTATCTATTAAAAGATTAATTATTAATGCAACAAAAAACGCCTTACTACTGTAAGACGCTAAATAGATGAACCGGTGACGGGTTTCGAACCCGCGAGTGCAGGAATGAAAATCCTGTGTGTTAAACCACTTCACCACACCGGCATTTGAGTCATGAAGGGCTCGAACCTTCGACAACCGCCTTAAAAGGGCGACGCTCTACCGACTGAGCTAATGACCCGTAATCGACTTTCAAAATAATACTATAGAATACTTTTTTTGTCAAGTGTTTGAATAAAAAAGTATAAAAAAAATAAAATTATAATTATTTACTTTACTTTTTTTATAAGAATATTATACTCTTTAAGTATAAAAATTATATATAATTATAGAAGAAATAATATAAAACTAAAAGTTACAACAAATATGAAAAAAATAATTTACCTCACTCTAATATCGATATCAATACTATCATGCTCTAATATCGATTTTCAAAAATATAGAAATGAAGCCAAACTAGCTGAAATCTATGAGCTTTATCAAAAAGGGCAAAATGAAGAAGACGACAAGGCATTAATAGAAGTTGGAAAAGGATATTCCGCTATTATTAATCAAAAAATATATGCCCAAGATAGACAGGCTGCCGTTTATAGAACACTGGGTGAAAGAAGCCTAGCTAAAGAACAATTTGGATATGCTGCTAAGTATTTTGCTGAAGCATTGAAAATTTTACCAAGTAGCCCATATTTGCGATATGGACTTGGAATATCTTATATGAATTTATCTGAAAGTGCTGATACTGCAGAAAAGAAAAAAGACTTCATAGAAAAAGCTGAAAGCAATATAAAATTCGCAGCTGAACAAAGTGAAAGAAATCCAAATTATCATGCAGCATTAGCATCAATATTAGGAATTCATCAAGACAGATATGAAGAAGCTTTACCCGAAATTGAAACTGCTTTAAGACTACGCCCTGACAATGTAAACTATTTATTTGTTGCGGCTAGAATATATTACTCATTGGGCGATAATGAAAACGCAATTGCTGCCTATAGTAAAATAATAAATGTATCTGATGACGGTGTTGCAAAAAAACAAGCTGAAGCTAATATGCGTAGATTAATGGGTAGCAAATAATATGATTGAAGATGAAAAACTTTACCTTATAGCACTTACACAAATTGAAGGCATGGGTGACAGGCGTATTTCATATTTAATCAATAGCTATAAATCTATAAAAAATATTTTTGAAGAAAAAGAAAATTCGATACTAAATACATTAAATAATTCTAGCATAAAAGGAAAAAGTGTAAATATATTTTCAAAGAATGAAGCACTTGATAGAGCCCATAAAATAATTGAAAAGTCGAATAATATGGGAATTGATATAATAACATTTTTTGAAGAAACTTATCCTTTTAATCTAAAACAAATAGATAATCCGCCATATCTTTTATATGTCAAAGGAAATATTAAAGCATTAAGAAGAAATAGCATATCGATAGTAGGCACAAGAAATGCCACAGAATCTGCCATGACATATTCTTTTGATATATCCTCTAAACTCTCAGCTTTGAATATAAGCGTAGTATCAGGGCTTGCCAAGGGTGTAGATACCAAAGCTCATATTGGAGCATTATCGACTTTGGGTAATACTGTTGCTGTTTTAGGAAATGGAATAGATGTAGTTTATCCCCCTGAAAATATTAGAGTATATGAAAAAATAATTGAAAAGGGTATCATAATAAGTGAGTTCGCTACTGGCACTAGACCCGATAGAAAAAATTTCCCTATGAGAAATAGAATAATATCTGGGCTTTCTTATGCCACTATAATGGTTCAAGCTCAAGAGAAATCAGGTGCTTTAATTACTGTAGATTATGCACTTGCACAAGGCAGAGAAGTTTATATAGCTCCTTATGATGAAAAAGATTCTAACTTCTTTGGAAATCATAAACTTTATAAAGATGGTGCTAAAATAATTAATTCCGTAGAAGATATTTTGGAAGATTTCGACTATTCATTTTCTTGTGATAATGAATATGTTAAAATGAAAGAGAAATATTTTCAAGGTGGAATAATAATCCCAAAAAATAATAATAAATCAAATACTACAATTACATCTAAAATAGATAAAAATATTCAACAAGAAAATATAAAAAAAATGGAATCTAAAAAGAAAGAAGATTATTCGAATATGAATGATGATGAGATAATAATATATAAAATCATTCATAAAAAAAATCAAATACATATAGATGGCATTATAGAAATGTCGAAAATGACTGCACAATTAGTGTCAACATTATTAATGCAACTTGAACTCAAAGGTATTATAAAACAAATATCTGGAAAATACTATAAATTAGAGGAAATATAATTATGCCTAAAACGAAAGTGGATAAAACTTCAAAAAAAGAAAAAAAAATACTGGTTATAGTCGAGTCACCTGCAAAGGCTAAAACTATAAACAGATATTTAGGTAGTGATTATATTGTTAAATCATCGATGGGACATTTAATTGATTTACCAAAAAGTCGAGTTGCTATCGATATTGAAGGCGATTTCGAACCTGAATATATTACAATCAGAGGGCGAGCAAAAATATTAAATGATCTAAAAAAAGAAGCTAAAAAAGCTGATTTAGTTCTACTCGCTGCCGACGATGATAGAGAAGGAGAAAGTATCGCATGGCATATTGGAAACAGCATAAGAAAGACTGTTCCTAATATTACGATTAAAAGAATAGTTTTTCATGAAATAACAAAAGAAGCTTTAGAAGCAGCAATAAAAGCACCTCGTGATATTGATATATCTAAAGTTAATGCTCAAAAAGCACGTCGTGTACTCGACCGAATTGTTGGATATAATTTAAGTCCACTTTTATGGGAGAAAATAAAAAGAGGGCTTTCGGCAGGACGTGTTCAAAGTGTTGCTTTGCTTTTAATATCTAACAGAGAAGAAGAAATTGAAGCCTTTAATCCAGAGGAATATTGGAGTTTCGAAGTCTTCTTAAAAACAAATGATAAAGAATTTTCGGCTCAATTACAAAAAGTCGATGGTGAAAAAATCGAATTAAAAAGTAAGGAAGATGTTGAAAAAATCATTAATTTACTTGAAGGTAAAGAATATAAAGTATCAGATATCGAAGTCAAAGAAAGAACAAGAAACCCGCAAGCACCATACACAACAAGTAAACTTCAGCAAGCAGCAAGTAGTGCTCTAAGTTATAACTCATCAAAAACAATGCAAATAGCACAAGGTCTATATGAAGGTGTTGATGTCGGTGGCAACTCTACAGGACTCATTACCTATATGCGTACCGATAGTGTGCGAATATCACCCACAGCACAAGCACAAGCGGCCGACTTTATAACAAAAAATTATGGGGTGAAATATTTACCAACAACTCCTCCAGTATATTCAGTTAAAAAAACAGCACAAGATGCCCATGAAGCTATCAGACCTACAAATATATTTTTCACACCCGATACACTTAAGAAGTATTTAAAAGCTGATCAATATAAACTTTATAAACTTATTTGGGAAAACTTTGTGGCTTCTCAAATGCTTCCAGCTAAAATGGAATCTACAAAAGTAACAATTACTGCAGGTAAAGTTGACTTTTCAGTTTCAGCATCAAAAATAAAATTCGATGGATTTATGAAAGTTCTAACTATTGATAAAAATGAAAAAGAAAAAGCACTTAAAATGCCAAGTTTTGAAGCAAATGATATTTGTGAATTTTTAGAACATAATCCTCAACAACATTTTACAATACCTCCTCCTCGTTATAGTGATGCATCTCTTGTAAAAATTCTTGAAGAATCTGGAATTGGTAGACCTTCAACTTATGCACCAACAATAAAAACTATTATAACAAGACATTATGTCCAGCGTAAAGGCAAACAGATAGTGCCTACAGAGCTTGGAAAACTTGTAAATGAGCTTATAAGTGAGAATTTTAAAGACCTTGTAAATATAAATTTCACTGCTAATATGGAAAATGAATTAGATAAAATAGAAGAAGAAAATACAGAATGGAATAAGATTCTTAAAGATTTTTATCCAAAATTTCAAAGCACTCTTCAAGAAGCAACAGAACGCATTAACAGCATGAAAGATTTCTTTAATGAAGAAACTGACCTTTTATGCGAAAAATGTGGCAAAAAAATGATCAAACGACTTGGACGATATGGCTATTTTATTGCTTGCTCTGGATTCCCAGAATGTAAAAATGCACAAGGAATATCAATTGCTCAATGTCCAAAATGTGGTGGAGATATTACACTTAAAAGGTCGAAACGTGGACGCGAGTTTTATGGTTGTTCGAAATATCCTAATTGCGATTTTGTAAGTTGGGATAAACCTGCTAAAGAACCTTGTCCAAAATGTGGATCACTCATGGTCGAAAAAAATACTAAAAATAAGGGAATAAGCCTAAATTGTATAAACAAAGAATGTGAATATACAAAAGAAATGACAGAAGACAAAACAGAATAAATATATTTTGTTTTATTAATTTCTATTAGGTTTTTTATGAAAAAGTTTTTATATATAATATTTTTTATTTTTTTAAGTTTATTTAGCCTTGAATCTAAATCGAACATATTTAAGATGCAAGGCGACACCATAAATATATTTAAATTCTTGAATATATATGACATTCAATATGATTATGACCCCATACTTAAAAAACTAACTGTTGACAAAAAAATTGAAATTGTCGATGGGTTTGAATATTATAAAAATCAGAAAAATATAAAAAAATCTGACAAAATATCACAAAATAAAAGTGATGGATTTTACGTGTCAATTGATGTCTTAAAAGATATTAGCAAAACTATATTAGAAGATAAAGTTGATATTATAGAAGACAAAGGCTCGATTAATATTTTCAACAAAACTGAAGAGGAAAAATTAAAAGATTTCCCAAAAAATAAGCAAACAATAAATGAAAATCGAAATTATAAAATAGATGTTATTATTATAGATTTAGGGCATGGAGGAAAAGACCCCGGAACTATTGGAAATAATCTACTTGAAAAAAATATTATTTTAGAAACAGGGCTTGAACTTGAAAAGGAGTTTAAAAAACAGTTTCCAAATATTGATATAGTTATAACTCGAAATACAGATGTTTTTCATACTTTGCAAAAAAGAGCAGAGATTGCAAATAAAGCAGCAGCACTAGATACAAAGAACCCTAAAAATGCAATATTTATAAGTATTCATGCTAATGCCTCATTCAATAAAAGTGCTAAGGGTCTTGAAGTTTTCTTTTTAAAGTCGCAAGAGTCAAGCGAATATGCAAGAGCTGTATCTATGTTTGAGCATAGTGCTAGCGTAAGATTTAACAATGTTGACAGCCAAAAATATACCGATTACACAAAAACGGCTTATTATTATATGCTTATAGAACAGTATCAAAAAGAAAGTCAATTATTCGCACAAATGGTAGTCGATGAGACTTATAAAATAAAAGGGGTGTCTAAAAGATCTACGCCTGTTCAAACCGCTTTTTTTTATGTTCTCAAAGGTTCTGTTATGCCTTCGATACTTATTGAGCTTGGATTTCTTACCAATGCTGATGATGCCAAGTTATTAAAATCTAAAAAATTTCAGCAAGATGTTTCGAAATCTATAGCGACAGCATTAAAAAAATATATCAAAGAATTTGAAGATACGAAAGGTTTTACAAAATAAAATAAACTGGGAGAATACTTATGAACATAGAAATTATAAAAGTTAATGACCTTGAAAAAAGCATGTGGTCGGGTGGCACTACTACTCAAATATTTATACGCCCTGAAAATATGACGGTGAAAGATGATTTTAATTATAGAATATCGCAGGCTAGCATCGAAGGTGGCGAGTCGACATTTACTTTTTTTAATGCATATAGCAGATATTTAGTTATTCTTGAGGGAGACGTTTTTATATCTCACAATGATGAAGAATATCAAAAGCTTGAACCTTTTCAAAAACATTCTTTTGATGGCAATATAAAAACAAAATCGAAGTGCGAAGGTCGCGTAATAGATTTTAATATTATATATAAATCTCAATTAGGCAAGATTAATTTTGATATAATAAATACTAAAGAAAATAAAAAAATTGAAATTGCTAGCAACACTTTTATTTATAATCATGAAAATACTTCAAAAATATCTATTAAAAATAAAGAATATAAACTTAACTCACGTGAAATAATGCTTATAAAAAATGATGAGAATATAGAAATAGAAGTGTCTGGACTTTTAATTTACGGTGATATTTTACTCTAAATTTTGATATAAAAAAGGGCGATAAATATATAAATACTTACCACCCTTTTATTAAAAAAGTTAATTTTTATTTAACATAAACCTTATTCATTTTAGCAGGCGTAAGCGGATTGTCCGCACCATCACGCTGTAAAGCGACAATTTTATCCACTACATCCATTCCGTTAACAACCTCACCCCAAACAGTGTATTGTCTATCTAGGAATGTTGAATCAGCGACACAGATAAAGAATTGAGAACCAGCACTGTTCACGCTTTGACTTCTTGCCATAGAAACTATACCACGTTTATGTGATACATCATTAAATTCGGCAGGAATAACAAATCCAGGGCCACCTGTTCCATGCAAACTTCTGTCTGATTCTTTGCTATTTGGATCACCACCTTGAATCATAAAACCAGGAATAACTCTGTGAAATAAAGTCCCATCATAAAAGCCTTCCCCAGCCAAACGCTTAATCGCTTCTATATGCTTAGGAGCTTTGTCTTCAAAAAATCTAATTTCGATAGTACCCAAATCAGTCTCAATAAAAAGATGTTCATTCATATTTTTTTCCCTTTGTGCGATAAGAACTGCTGTAAATAAACAACTAATTAATACCACCAATAAAATTATTATTTTTTTCATAAAAATTTATATATCCTTAAAAGATTTTATATTTTAAAATTATTGTTCTGTAACTTCAACTTCTACTATTGTTACTTCTTCATCAGTAACCATCTCGTCAGTAACAGGCTCTTCAACAACCATATCATCATCAG
>CAMQVF010000056.1 GCA_947038115.1 uncultured Spirochaetia bacterium | reverse complement strand
GTTTTCTTGTTCCTCGATAATTTTGTCGGTGTCACAAACATCGAATGATAAACATTTAGCAAGTTTTTCAGATAAAGTAGTTTTCCCACATCCACTTAAACCAATTAAATATAATAAATTATTATTCTTCAATAAATACACCTTCTTCATATTGACCCAAAATATTAATATTATAAACATTCGTTTTAAATTCATTAAAGTGGCTAATGATATTTTTATTATTCCAATCAGCAACCATATCGATATAAAAATAATACTGCCAAGCATTTTCAGGATTCGGTCTGCTTATTATCGATGTTAGGTTAATATCGCTATTATAAATTGGAATAAGTGCCTTAATTAGCGATGATTTTTCATGGGGCAGAGTGAAAGATATGCTCATTTTATTGCCTTTCATAATAGCCTTTGATTTGCTTTGAACGACAATGAAACGAGTTTGATTTCCTTTCATGTTTTCTATATTATGAGCAAGAATTTTTAATCCATAAAGATCCGCATTTTTTTTGCCAGCAATAGCAGCAACTTCCATACTGTTAGACTTTGAAACTAAATAGGCAGCTTCAGCCGTGTTTGTAGCGACTTTTTCTTGAAACCCATTTTCTTTTATAAATTTAGAAGATTGCTTTAGTGCTTGAATATGTGATATAACTTTTTTGATATTATTAATATTAGTATCTTTATTGGCGAGTAGGGCATGTTCGATTTTTAAATAAATCTCCCCAACTATATGAGCATTATATTCAACTAAAATATCTAAAACATCATTAATTGTGCCAGTGAAAGAATTTTCAACAGGGAGAATTCCATAACTAGATTCGTCTTCATAAATACTAAGTAACACATCTTCGAAATATTTTTTTGAAATTAAATTGCTATCATCGCCAAAGCATTTAACAGAAGCCTCATATCCATAGCCACCTTTCATACCTTGATATGCAATTTTTATATTCTCATTTGCTAATTTTAAGTCTTTATATTTTACTATATATTCTTGTTGTAGCGACCTTGAAGTTGAGAAAATCGTATTATATATTTCTTTAATAGGCTCTTCATATTTTACATTTGTAGCTTTATTTGTGAGGTTCTTTAATATTTCTTCTTCTCTTTTTTGATCAAATATTTTAAGACCATATCTTTTTTTCACTTCACCAACATAGCGACTAATATCCATTCGCTGTTCAAGTAATTTAATCATCATATCATCGATGGCATTAATTTTTAATCGTAATTTATCAAGTTCTTCTTTTGCATTTTCATTTAAGCTCATTATAAAATCCTTCCTTTCATTTCCATACAGATGTCTAATATCGTTACTGCAAGCATAGCCTCTAAAACTGGCAAAGCACGCACAACAATAGAAGGGTCATGTCTGCCTTTAATTTCTAATATCTCTTCTTTTTTCGATTTGATATTTAATGTATTTTGTGCCTTAGCTATTGACGGCGTAGGTTTTATGACAACATTTACAATAATAGGCATGCCATTGCTGATGCCACCGTTTATGCCACCATTATGATTTGTTTTTGTTATTATATTATCATTTTCTAAAGCAAGACAGTCATTACATTCGCTGCCATAATGGTTTGTGAAATCGAAACCAAGTCCAAAATCGACACCTTTAACTGCTGGAATAGAAAATAAAGCGCTTGCCACTTTGCTTTCTATCGACGAGAAAAATGGATCACCCAAGCCCTTTGGCATATTGAAAGCTATTAATCTGATAATTCCACCGACTGAGTCATTATTTTTTTTAGCCTCTTCAATTTTATTTATCATTAAACTAAGAGATTTATCATCAAATACACTTAAAGGCTTTTCATAATTTTTCACGAATTCAGTATAATTAGGAAGTGTATCATTTGGATAATTATCTTTTATATCATAGACTTGTTTTATATGCCCGACAACATCGATATTAAATTTACTTTTAAGCACTATTTTAGCCAAAGCACCAGCAAATACAATAGGCGCTGTAAGCCTGCCCGAGAAATGTCCCCCACCACTTATGTCATTACAATTGCCATATCGAATAGATGCCACATAATCGGAGTGTGAAGGACGAGGAGTATCTATCAAATTATTATAATCATTACTTCTTTTATTTTCATTTTCAATAATTACGGCTAATGGCATGCCTGTAAGTTTATTATTAAGCACACCTGAAAGTATTTTCGGTGCATCTTTTTCTTGCCTAGCAGTAGAGAGGTTTATATTTTTTGATCTTCTTCTCTCCATTTCAGATGCAATAAAATCATTATCAATTTCTATTCCATGAGGCATGCCATCGATTACAATTCCAATAGCGTCTCCATGCGATTCGCCAAATAAACTTAAACTTATAAGTGAGCCTTTGTATATACTACCCATTTGAAATAATTCCTCCCAAACTTTCGAATTGACTAAAAAAACTAGCTGAGGACTTTTTTACAACTTCATAATCTTCAATAATTATATCGTCTATAGATATCATACTCGCAATAGCTAAAGTCATAGCAATTCTGTGATCATTATGCGGATTTGATATTCCACCAGATAATTGTCCAACACCTTCAATTTCTATTTCATCATCTGTAGTTTTAATTGAAGCCCCTATTCGAGTGAGTGAATCTTTCAAATCATTAATTCTATCACTTTCTTTATACTTCAATCGATGTGCATTATAAAGCCTAGTTTTTCCATTGGCATGACAAGCAAGTAGCGCAAGAATTGGAGCTAAGTCAGGTATTTGAGAAATATCGATATCTAAAGCTTTTAGTGTGTCTGCACTTTTCACATGAAGTGAGTTGTCGTCTAAAAAGCGAGCATTCGCACCCATTTTATTCACAATATTTACAATTTCTTTATCACCCTGAAATGAGTTCTTATTTAAACCTTTAATAGTAATTTCACCTTTTATCGCGGCTGCTGCTATGAAAAAACTTGCATGCGACCAATCACCATCAAGCTCGATATTGCTTCCATTAAATTGTTGTGAGGCTTTTATAAAAATAGTTCGCTCATCATTCCAAGTAATATTCACGCCAAATTTTTTAAGAGTATTGATAGTCATATCGATATAAGGTTTTGATTGTAGTGTGTTTTCAATTTTTATATAAGAATCATTTTCAAGTAGTGACAGTGCAAAAATCATGCCACTAATAAATTGACTGCTGATGTTTCCGTCGATATTATAAACACCATTTTTTATGCGACCTTTACTTGTTATAGTATTATCAGTTTGACTAAGATTAATATTGTTTTTTTTCCAAATATCATGATAAATACTCATTGGTCTTTTAAGAAGCCTGCCTTCACCTAAAAATGATGCATCAATTCCTAAAGCAGAAATTATAGGCAACATTAATCTTAAAGTCGTGCCCGATTCCTTCGCATTAAGAATAGCTTCTTTTTTATAATTTTTATTTGGCATGCATTCTAAAGTATTATTCTTTTCTGTAAAAGTAGCGAGATTAAGATCTGCAAGCATATTTTTTGTAATGGTAATATCGTCGCCGACCACACTTTGCCATGGATATATAACACTTTTTGTATTAGCCAAAGAGGCAGCAATGAGTGTTCGATGAGCATCACTTTTACTTATTTGTATATTTATATCACCACTCAAACTAGATGGTTTAATTATTATCTTTTTCATAAACAGATTAATTTAATATTGAATCTATAAATTCTTTTGTATTAAAAGTTTTGAAATCTTCTATTTTTTCACCATAGCCGATATAATATATTGGCAGTGATAAATTATGAGCGATAGCAATAGCGACACCACCTTTGCAAGTTCCATCAAGTTTGGTAACAATTACGCCCTCAATTTCAAGGCTATTCAAAAACACTTTTGCTTGTTCAATACCATTATGCCCCACATTGCCATCTAAAATTAGTAGTGGGATAAAATTAAATTCAGGAAAACGCTCTGTAGATATTCTTTTCATTTTTTCAAGTTGACGAACCAAATTATCTTGATTATGAAAACGTCCAGCCGTGTCGACTATAACTGTGTCTACATTATCATTTTTAGCTTTTTCAAGGCTTGCAAATAATATCGCTGACGGATCACCCGCTTGTTGTCCTTTAACTATAGGCACATTTAATCGATTAGCCCAAGTTTCAAGTTGTTCAATAGCAGCAGCCCTAAATGTATCGCATGCGGCAAGAATTACGCTTCCATCTTTTTTTATTAAATTGGCAAGTTTGGCTATTGTTGTAGTTTTACCCACGCCATTTACTCCAACTATAAAGATTACATTTTTGCCTTCTAAATTAATACTTTTTTCTGTAAATAATTCGAGTAATATCTCTCTTAATTTCGCCTTAGCTTCATCTGACGTTTTTATATTATTTTCATCAATTGCTTTACGTAAATTATTTATTATTTCTTTTGTCGAGGCAACTCCAACATCGGATGATATTAAAGTATTTTCTAAAGAAGCGAAAAAATTTTCATTTATTTCAGTATTGCTAAAAACAGAAGATAGGCTGAATGATTTATTTTTCTGTGTGAATGATATTTTATTATTCGATTTCGATTTGTTTATTTTTACAAACACAATAGCAATAATTAAAAAAATGACAGCACCTATTATTATAAATAGAATATTATTTGTCATAAAACCACCTTGAATATTAAATTATATGTAATTATATTGTATATTTAAAAGCTCTAACTTGCAAGTATTATTACTTTTTACGGTATTTATTGTTTGAAAAGTTTGTCTAATGTTCTTGAAAATATTCGATGTTCAAGTTTATGTACTTTTTCTTCTAAATCTTCGAGAGTACATGACTTATCAATTGTCAAATATTCTTGATATATTATCTTGCCCGAGTCAAGCTCTTCATTTACATAGTGAATTGTCACACCAGTTTTATCAATTTTCGAATCAAAAGCATTTTTTATTGCATTAGAACCTTTAAAACTCGGCAAATATGAAGGGTGTATATTTATAATTTTATTTCGATATTCAGATAATAATAAACCGCCAAGTATTCTCATAAATCCTGCTAAAATTAAAAATTCAACATTATGTTCTTTGAGTATATTTATAATTTTTGTTTCATATTCATTTTTATTATCGAAACTTTTTGGGTCTATAAATATCGACTTCACACCGAGTTTTTCAGCTCTTTTTAAAGCATAACAATTTTCTTTATCTACAATTAAAAGAGCCACATTGAAATTATTGACAACTTTATTTTGAATATCTAAAATAATATGCTCGAAATTACTTCCATTGCCAGAAGCAAAAATAGCAGTTTTTACCATGAAAGTTTAGCCTCATCTCCTTTAACAATTTTACCTAAAATGGCATAATCTTCGCCTAAGTCTTTTAATATGCTTGTTAGCGAATCTAAATTAGAAGGTGAAATCATAAAAATATAGCCAATACCCATATTAAACACATTATACATTTCTTTTTTTTCTACTTTGCCATGCTCCATTAAAAAATTAAATATATGCGGAGTTTTAATATTTTTTGTATCAATATCAAAAGTTAATCCATTAGGAATGACACGTGGAATATTTTCATAAAAACCACCGCCAGTTACATGACACATTCCATTTATAGTAACTTTTTCAAGAATATGTTTTACTGTCTTAACATATATTCTCGTAGGCGTTAAAATATTCTCACCTAAAGTTACATCAAAGCCATCATATTTTTTTTGAAGCGATAAATTACTTTCTTTTATAATATGCCTCACAAGTGAAAATCCATTTGAGTGAATACCACTAGAATAAAGCCCAACGATAATATCATTTTCTTTTATGTTCTCACCAGTAATAAGTTTTTTCTTTTCACAAGCACCAACGGCAAATCCAGCAATATCATAATGTCCATCGCTATACATACCGGGCATTTCAGCGGTTTCTCCACCAATTAAAGCGCATTCTGACATAACACATCCGTCAGCAATTCCTTTGACAATAGCTTCAATTTTAGCAGGATAATTTTTACCAATAGCAATATAATCGAGAAAATATAAAGGCATAGCACCTTGCACTAAAATATCATTCACACACATTGCAACAGCATCAATTCCTATCGTGTCATGTTTGTCCATTTCAAAAGCTATCATAAGTTTTGTACCAACGCCATCAGTGCCACTCACTAAAACTGGTTCTTTAAAACCTAAGCTTGAAATATCGAACATGCCACCGAATGCACCCAAGCTATTCATAGCACCCTTAATATGAGTGCGTTCAACATGCGATTTTATTCTTCTCACACTTTCATATCCAGCTTCTAAGTCAACGCCTGATTCACTATATTTACTTTCCACTTTTTTGTCCTTAAAAAATAACTAAACTATTTTTGATTTTTAATCTCATCGAGCAAACTAAATGTGCTTGTAGGATATTTTCCAGTAAAACAAGCCGTGCAAATATTTTTACCCATAGCTTCATACATCCCTTCAGATGATAAAAAATATAAACTATCAGCACCAATAAAATCGGCAAGTTCTTTTGCATTATATTTTGTCGATATTAACTCATCATAATTACTGATATCAACGCCATAAAAACAAGGGCTTATTATCGGTGATGAAGTTATACGAACATGTATTTCTTTGGCACCAGCATTTTTAAGTAATTTGATTATATGTCTCGATGTAGTTCCCCTAACAATTGAGTCGTCAACTAGTATAAGATTTTTATCACGTACAATGGCTTCCATAGCTGAAAGTTTCATCATAACACCACGCTCACGTAGCATTTGATTTGGTTTTATAAAAGTACGCCCAACATATCTATTTTTTATAAGTCCCATTTCGCAAGGAATGTTTGAATAGTCTGAATAGCCCATTGCCGAAGAAAGGGAAGAGTCGGGCACACCAATAACTATATCAGCATTAACAGGGCATTCTCTAGCCAAAATAGCACCAGCTCTTCTACGGCTAGTATGCACATTAAGCCCATTTATAATTGTATCTGGGCGTGAAAAATATATATATTCCATTGCACACATTTTATTTTGTGTCGCATCCGTATAAAAATCTATTTCAATATTATTCTTATGAAGAGTAATAACTTCTGCAGGCTCAACATCTCTAAGATATTTTGCACCAACTATTTGAAAAGCAGAACTTTCTGAACTAAAAACATAGGCATTATCTAATGTGCCCATAGCAAGTGGTCTGAATCCATTTTTGTCTCTTATAACATACATGCTATCTTTAGTCATTATTATAAAAGAAAATGCGCCTTCAATTTTTGTGAGTGCTTTAAGAATTTTTTCTTTGAAATCGCCAGCCTCTCGTTGAATTAAATGTGCTATAATTTCACTGTCAGATGTTGTATGAAAAATGCTCCCCATAGCTTCAAGATGCATTTTAAGCTCACGTGTATTTACAATATTACCATTATGAGCGACAACAAAATTACCAGTATGAGCACGTATAAATAGTGGCTGAACATTCTCAATTCCACCACCTCCACTTGTCGAATATCTAACATGTCCAACCGACATATTCCCTATTAATGTAGAGAGTTTTTCACTGTCGAAAACTTCAGACGCTAGGCCTTCACCTTTCTTTGTGATAATATTCTCGCCATCAGAAGAGGCTATTCCCGCACCTTCTTGACCACGATGTTGAAGAGAATGAAGCCCATAATATACAATTTGCGAAGCTTCATCTATATTATAAGCTCCAAAGACTCCACATTCTTCATTCAATTTTCCGTCCAAAAAGTATTCAAATTCACTTTTCATTAATAATTTCCTAATGATTTACAGTTTTTCTATTCTACTAAGAACTTCAATATAGGCATCTTCAATCTCGCCTAAGTCTCTTCTAAATCTATCTTTATCGAGTTTCTTTTTTGTATCTTTATCCCATAGTCTTGCACAGTCGGGAGAAATTTCATCTGCCAAAATTATCTTGCCGTTTGAGTCTTTACCAAATTCAATTTTGAAGTCGATTAAATCGATATTAGCTTTATCAAAAAACTTTTTTAATACTTCATTAATTTTTTTAGTTTGAGCGTAAATATTATCAAGCTCTTCTCTTGTGGCTATTTTTAATGATATAGCATGATAATCATTAATTAAAGGGTCTTTCAGTTCATCTTTTTTATAAGATATCTCAAAAATTGGAGTATCTAAAACCAAACCTTCTTCAATGCCCAAAAGTTTAGCGGTTGATCCTGCCAAAGTATTTCTGACGATTACTTCTAATGGAATAATAGTTACTTTTTTGCATAATTGGCTTCGTTCATCTATTGTTTTTATAAAATGTGTTTCGATGCCATTTTCTTTTAAAAGATTAAAAATTATTGTAGTTATTTTACTATTTAATATTCCCTTGTTTTGTATGCTACCTTTTTTTATATTATTGAAAGCAGTTGCATCATCTTTATAGAATATAATAACTTCATTTTCATTTTCTGTTTTGTAAACTTTTTTAGCTTTACCTTCGTATATTTGATCTTCTTCTTTAAACATTTTTAGCCCCTTTTATTTTATTAAACTTAATTTATTTTTTAAAATACTCAACACCATTTGTGAATAAATCTTGGTTTTTATTACCATAAATATTTTTAAACAAGCCATCTTCGTATCGCTCAGCATGCCCCATCTTTCCTAAAATCTGACCACATTCTGAAATCATAGCCTCTATGGCATAATTAGCACCGTTTGGGTTGTAGTCTTTATGCATTGTTATATTTCCATTATCATCGCAGTATTGAGCGGCAATTTGTCCATTCTCAAATAATTGAATAGCCAATTCTTTACTAATAACAAGTTTACCTTCGCCATGAGACGCCACAATACTATGAATATCATTTTCATTAAATGAAGTAAGCCAAGGAGAATTGCAAGAATTTATTTTTGTATATACAATTTTCGAGACATGTCTATTAATGTCATTTCTAAATAGAGTGGGGGAGTTTTCATTAACCGAATCGACATCGCTAAAAGGCAAAAGTCCTGATTTTATAAGTGCTTGAAATCCATTACATATTCCAAGTATCAGCCCATCATTTGCTAAAAATTCTTTTATAGCATTTTTGACTTTCTCATTTTGTAAAATATTCGCGATAAATTTACCAGAGCCATCGGGTTCGTCACCACCACTAAATCCGCCGGGTATGACAAATATTTGTGCATTTTTAATTTTTTCACAAAGTGAGTCGATGCTTTTTTTTATATCTTCTATTGTAAGGTTATTAAATACGAAAATCTCGCCGTCACCGCCAGCCTCATCAAATGCTTTTTTAGTGTCATATTCAGAATTACTTCCAGGGAAAGTGGCTATCAGTGCTTTAGGTTTGTCATATAGTTTTTTAGCTTTTGAAATTTGTTTTTTATTTTTCGACTTTTTATTCATTATTGACAAATCAGTTTCGTCCAATGCATTTGTTGAATATGGATATATTTGTTTAAATGTTTTTTCATTATGTTCCAATGCTTCATCGATAGAAATTACTTGCCCATTTATTATAATATTTTTTTCATTTATTGTATTCCCAAGTAGAATTCCAAAATTGAGTTCAGAAGTCGACTCAACTAAAAAGCTACCGACACTTAATGCGAAAATATCTTTCTCTGTTTTTATATCAACGCCAATTTTATTTCCAAAACTCATTTTAGCAAGAGCTTCTGCAATGCCTCCAAATTCTATAGTGTTTGCGGATATTATTTTTTTATCTATTATATTTTTATGAATTAAATCAAAATTATTTTTTATAGCATTATAATTTGGCATATTATTTTCAAGCATTTCTGCCTCTATAAAATAAATATAATTGCAAGCACTCTTAAACTCATTCGATATAATATTATCACTATTTTCTGTTTTTACGGCGAATGAAATTAAAGTAGGAGGCACATTAATATCTTTAAAACTGCCACTCATACTATCTTTACCACCGATGGCAGGGGTTTCAAATTCAAGCTGTGCTTTTAGCCCGCCGATTAATGCCTCTAATGGTTTGCCCCATTTTATGTCATCATTCGATAGCTTCTCGAAATATTCTTGAAAAGATAGTCTTGCATTTTTATAATTTCCACCATGAGCTATAATTCTAGCAAGCGATTCGATAACCGCATATTGAGCACCCAAAAATGGTGAATATTCAGATATTAAAGGATTGTATCCATAACTCATTATAGAACATGTTTTTGTATGCTTGTCAGTGGGTAATTTTTGAACACTCGCTTGTGTTTTAGTGAGTTGATATTTTCCGCCATAAGGCATTAAAACAGTGCTTCTGCCAACCGAGGCGTCAAACATTTCGACCATTCCTCTTTGTGAAGCGACATTAAGGCTTTCAATATTTTTCAAGAATTCTTCTTTTATATTGCTATTATCTTGTTTTTTGCTATTAAATGGATTTTTTATATTGCTTTCTTTAACTAAAACATTTTGCTCACTACGAACACCATTTGTATCTAAAAACTCTCTTGATATATTGACGATTATTTCATCATTATATTTTAAGATTAATCTCTCATTTTCTATAACTTTAGCGACAATGGTTGATTCTAAATTTTCAGTATATGCCAATTTGTTGAATATATCTAAATCTTTACTCTCAATGACTACAGCCATTCGCTCTTGTGATTCTGAAATAGCAAGCTCTGTGGCATTAAGCCCTAAATATTTAACAGGAACTTTGTCAAGATAAATTTCAATTCCTGCAGCAATTTCACCAATAGCGACACTCACTCCACCAGCACCAAAATCGTTAGACTTTTTGATTAATTTAGTAACTTGAGAATTTCTAAAAAATCGTTGAATTCTTCTTTCAACTGGGGCATTACCTTTTTGAACTTCTGATGCACATTTAGTGAGTGATTCCTCGTTATGCTCTTTCGATGAACCAGTTGCACCACCTATGCCATCACGGCCAGTACGACCACCAATTAAAATAACAATATCTCCAGCTATGGGTGTCTCACGGCGGACATATTCACTTTTCACAGCACCGACTACAGCACCAACTTCCATTCTTTTCGCTTTATAGCCATTATGATATATTTCGCGAACAAAAGTTGTAGCA
>CAMQVF010000055.1 GCA_947038115.1 uncultured Spirochaetia bacterium | reverse complement strand
CTTTTAATTTGTAAGGTGGCACATATTTTATGCTTCTCGAAATTTCTCGCATAATATTTTGTTCTTTGAAACCGAAATATTTTTTCATCGTCACAATTAAATGGTCTTTTATGGGAATATCCAAAATTAAACCGCATTGACAAAGCCTGTCGGTTACGTCGATGTCTTCTTTTGAAGGCGTCAAAACTCCGCTTGGGTGGTTGTGGGCAAGAATCGCATGCGTTGCACCTTTTACCCTTCGGGTACACAGACGTGCCATACTCCATTGCGAAAAACATTCATCGGCATAACTTGCGTGCTTTTCACTGTGCCGAGTGATACGGTGTCGATGCATAAAATATAATTTTGAGAATTAAAACCTATAAACCAAAAATGTTCTTTTTCTCGATTAATTTTGTCTTCTCGTTTAAGAATGTCGGCAAGTATTGTATGCAAATCGTCGGTGTTCGCTATTTTAATTTTTTCGCTTTTCGTTAATTTAAGAGTTGTTACTTCCATAATCTGCTCCGTTTATGATTTTTTTATTATAAATCAAAAAAAGAAAATAGTAAATTAATAAGCCAAATCTACAGGCGGTATATTCTTATCCATTTTAATTAACACAGCAGCTTTTCGGTTTTTCAATAGTAAAAGCGATACAACTAAAGTTATAGTTTCAACTAGAGGTAAAACAATAATAAGCCCGTAAACACCTAAAATATTAGGTAGTGTCAAAATGAATATAATCGGTAATAATAGAGTTCGTAAAAATGCCACAGTCGCCGAAGCCCCTGCACATTGAACGGCAGTATAATATGAAGTCATTACAATATTAATTCCAACTAAAACAAATGCCAAAGCAAAACCTCTTAAAAAAGTGTTTGCATATTCATAAGTCGCATCTGAAACATTTATGAGCAAGGCATGACTTAAAAGCGATGGAAAAATAAGAAGTATAATTGAGACAATAAGCCCCATACCCATCGATGAGAATGCCGCTATTTTCAAGAATATTCTAATTTTTTTAGGCTTCCTCGCACCATAAGAAATGCTCACCAATGGCTGAAGTGAATCACCTATAGAATATGCGAATAAAGCAAAAAGAACTAATGCATAATTGGCAACAGAATAAGCTAGAACCCCGGTAGAACCTAAAAGCCTTAAAGCTGTAATATTAAATAACCACGGAATAATACTTCCTGATGCACTGTTTAATAGTTCTGAAAATCCATTGAATGCTGCTTTAACAATATAACCCCAACCAGCATATATTTTAATAAGTTTAAACTTACACTTTTTTCTAAAATAATAACAAATTAATATTGAAAAAGAAGTTACATACGAAATAACAGTTGCCCATCCAGCACCTGCAATACCGAAGTCTAAAATAGCCATAAAAATATAATTAAATATAATATTAGTAACAGCTGCTATTCCATAAGCATATGAAATATATCGAGGTGATCCATTAAGTCTCGCAAATTGAGCGAGTGTAAATCCAAAACCCCAGAAGAATATCGCAATAGCCATAGGCGTAATATATTCATTTGTATATACTAATATTTGATCTCTAGCCCCTAAAAAAGGCTGAATATAATCTTTAAATATGAATATACAAATTGAAGCAGATAAAGATACAAATACGATTACGACAATAGTTTGTGTAAAAACTAAATTTGCCCGCATCATTTTATTCTCGCCTAAAAGCTTCCCCGCAACAGAAGCCGCACCAATAACAAGCATAACATATATACCAAAGATAAAAGAACCCATTGGCCATATAATATTTATGGCAGCAAACCCCTCGGGACCAACATATTTCGATATAAAAATTCCGTCTACCAAAATGGCAACACCCGAAATCATATTACTCATTATCGCAGGTATCGCATAGACTAGAAAAATCGAATGCGGTTTATGCTGTGATAATGTTTTAGCATTTAATTCCATGAAATTTAATCCTCTATTATTTATTTATTAACTATATTGTTAAAACTAATTTCCATATTATTATTTAAACCTGATAAAATTATCAAATTTTCTATAAAAAATATACACCAAAATAATTGCATTAATAAAAAATATTAAAACAAAACTACACAGTATTAACTAAATTTTTATTTTGAAAGCGAAAAACTACTGTAATGTAATAAAAAAGCTTGAGTTAAAAGAATTACATACGTTAGTACAATGAACCTACGGCTGTAGGATAGAATAACGCCTTAAGATATTTATTTGACTTAAACATGAAAATCCCCACATAAATGTGAACTATTGCTGATATTCTATATAAAATAGATAAAAAAGTCAATAAAGAACAAGATTAAAATTTAAAATAGTTAAACAAAAAAGCCTCCAATAAGGAGACCTTTTATTCTAAAATTATTAGGCGATAACGGGCTCGAACCGCTGACCTAGTGCTTGTAAGGCACCCGCTCTCCCAGCTGAGCTAATCGCCCTTAAATATGAATTTTATAATACGTTAAATAAATAAAAATGTCAAGTGATTAATCGAATATTTTTTAATTAATATAATTGATAATATAGTAATTTTATATTATACTTAAATATATAGTAATTTATTTCAAATCTTAAAATATAGAAAAGTAGGATGTAAATAAAATGAATAATGAAAATAGTAAATTAAATATTCATATATGCATGGGTAGTTCATGTTTTGCACGGGGCAACAATGAGCATCTTGAGTATTTAGAAAAAATTATCACAAAAAACAAGTTGGAAAATTCTATAGATTTATATGGCGACAGGTGTAACACTATCTGTCATAAAGGGCCTACTATAAAAATAAATGATGACACATATGAAAAAGTGCATATTGAAAGCATTAAAGAAATATTAAAAACAAATTTTCCAAATATAGATTTAGAAGTGTAAAGCCAGAAAAAAATTACTTAAGGAATTATTATGTTTAAAGATGAGAACTATATTAATCCTGTTTATGCAAAAAAAAATCTGTGCACCGACTGCTATCGATGCATAAGAACATGCCCTGTGAAATCGATAAAAATAGAAGATGGTGCTGCCTCTGTTATCGATGACAAATGCATAGGTTGTGGACGCTGTGTTACTGTATGTCCTGTTAATGCGATGATTATAAGAAATGACTTGGGTGACGTGAAACACTTACTTAAAACAGATAAAAAAGTTTATGTTTCTTTAGCACCTAGCTGGGTGTCAGCATTTCCAAAAGTTAGCAGATCAAGCATGATATACGCTTTAAAAATGCTTGGCTTTCATGACATAGGCGAGACTGCTTTGGGTGCCGAGTCGGTTAGTCAAGAAATAGTTAAAGAGATGAATCTTGATAAAAATAGAATGCTTTATATTTCAAGTTGCTGTCCATCTGTTGTCGATTACATTCGCCTTTATATGCCTGAATATACTAAATATATAACTCAAATAGGCTCCCCTGCTTTGACACATGCACAAATTCTTAAAAATATATATGGCGAAGATATTTCAATTGTTTTTATAGGCCCTTGTATATCTAAAAAAAATGAGTCTGATAATAATAAACATTTAATAGATTATGCCATCACATTTCAAAATATTTCAGATTGGTTTAAAGAAAATAGAATTGATGTAAGAGCTGTTCATCCAGACAATGACTATAATTTTGTGCCATATAATTCAAATGAAGGCACTATGTATGCCATTGAAGGTGGAATGAATGAGACATTAAAATGTTCTAATATTCCAAAACATGTGAAGCTTTTATCGGTGAGTGGTGTTTATAAATTAAAAAGTACATTAAGTGGTGTGAATGTTCAATACTTCAAAGAGCCTGTATTTTTAGAGGCTTTAGCATGTGCTCATGGTTGCATTAATGGGCCTGCTTATTTAAGAAATCCAAGCATGGAGTCTATTATATCTGTAACTGAATATGCACAAATGAGAGAGCCTGCAAATAGAGAACCACTTGTTAAAGTGAGCATGCGTTATACATCTGACCCTGTAGAAAAAATTGTACCGACAGTTAAAGAAATGGCTGATGCTATGGCAACTGTTGCAAAATATGGAATAGAAGATGAACTTAACTGTGCAGGTTGTGGCTATGATACATGCTATAAATTTTGTAAAGCATTAATTGCTGGCAAAGCTGAGCCACCTATGTGTGTATCTTACATGCGAAAAAGTGCCTTAAAAAAAGCTAATGCCGTATTGCAGGCACTTCCTTCAGGTGCTGTGATAATTAACGCTGATCTTAAAATTGTTGAAGTTAATAAAGTTTTTTACAATATGTTTAAAGATAAACTCTCGAAAAGTCTTGCTGATGATAATGATGCAATGACAGGCTTTAATATCTCAAAGTTTATACCATGTAAAGATTTACTTCTTGGAGTGCTTAGAAGTGGTGACGAAGTCTATAAAGAAAGATACCCAATCAATGATGATTTTTATAGAATAGTAATTTTTCCTATAGATAATTCCTTGGGCATAATAATTCAAAATGTTACAGACACTACCCTAAAACAAGAAGAGATAAGTAAAAAAGCAAAAGAAGTTATTCAAAAAAATATAGCGACAGTGCAAGAAATCGCAAGTCTTTTAGGTGAGCATATTGTCGATACGGAAGTCATATTAAGTTCAATTATACCTCAATATGAAGAGGATAAATTATAATGAATAATCGAAATTTCTTCATCGATATAGATTTCAAACAAGTGCATAAACATGGTCAAAACACTTATGGTGATGCCTTTATCGCAAAGCGTGATCTATCAGAAGGACGTTTTTTGGCAGCATTATCTGACGGGCTTGGCAGTGGAGTTAAGGCGAATATCTTGGCGATTATGACAATTACAATGATATTAAAATTCATCGCCGCTGGACGTGACATAAAACATGCAGCCGAAGTTATGATGGAGTCTTTGCCTGTCTGTAAAGTTCGTCAAATTAGCTATGCGACATTCTCGATTATAGATATTAAAATAGACGGCACAACAAGAATAATAGAAGAAGGTAATCCTAAATTTTTATTTATAAGAGACGGAAAAATTTTAGAACTTGAACCGCAAGTAATAGAATCGAGCAAGCATACAACAAGAAAATTACTCATATATGATTTCAACATCTGCTTGGGCGACAGAATTATATGTTGCTCAGATGGCGTCACGCAAGCAGGTCTTGGCGGTGGCGTTTATAGACTTGGATGGCGACGTGAAGGTTTAATTGATTTTGTTGATGACATTTTTTTAAGAAATAAAGACATATCAAGTCGTGAGCTTTCAAAAGCTATTTTAGAAAGTGCATTAGATAAAGATAATAGAAAAGCAAAAGATGATATATCTGTCGTAACATTGCATGCACGAAAGCCACTTAATTTATTAATTTTCACAGGCCCGCCATATCATAAAGATAGAGACAAAGAATATTCTAATTATTTTTATAATTATGAAGGTAAAAAAGCTGCTATGGGTGGAACAACATCGAATATATTAGCAAGAGAACTTGAACTCGATATAAAAACAGACAAACGCATATCGATAGGCAAATTGCCTGCTCCTGCTCAAATGAAAGATATTGATTTGGTTACTGAAGGAATTCTCACACTTACCATGGCGTTGGAATATCTTGAAAATGGAACTGAATCAGACGATGCTGCTGGTCAAATATGTGCATTAATGATTAATTCTGATTTAATTGAGTTTTTGGTGGGTGCTCGCATTAACGAAGCTCATTATGACCCCGATTTGCCAATTGAAATAGGGCTTAGAAAAAATGTTGTAAATAGAATCGGCAAAGTGCTAGAAAGTAAATATTCAAAAGAAGTGAAAATGAAATTTATATAAGCCCACTTTTTAGATAAAAGCAGGCTTTGAAAAAAAAAGTTTACTAAATAGTTTTACATGACTTTATATACATTTCTCTAATTTCTTGTTTTTCACTATCGAGACCAATCGAATTGATTTTCGCTTTATCAAAATTACTCAGCATAAAATCGTCTTGCTTTGAATTATAATTTTTATTGCCATCATCATCAAGCGATGAGTTTAATTTCTTAGCAATTTCTATAATTTCATTTATAGCCAAACGAATGAGCTCTTCGTTATTTTCAAAATTTTCATTTTCTTTATTTTTAATATAAAACAGTATATATTTTTTAAGCTCTGATTTGTTTTTTTCACTTAAATGTTTAAAACCAAGTAAAGATTTATCTATCAAATGATTAATATCATTCTCTTTTATCTGTTCATCTTTTTCTTTTGTTAAAGTCTTAGAAATATTTTCAACAATACTAACTATTTTTTCTTTATTTTTACTATCGATATTGAACTTTTCAACCATCTCTCTAATTTCTTTTTTGTATATCCCACCGCCTGCTGCTGCCTCTGTGACAAAATCGATACTATTAATTTCTTCGATTTCTTCCACATAAAAAACACCGTCAAGCTCTTCAATTATACCCAAAGCATCGATAGAAATACCTATTTCATTTGGCGCTTCTTCAATTCGCTTCGTGAGCCACTCATCATGCACTATAATATTTGCCATCACAGCTTTTTGCGCCTCATCATACCAAGAACTGTCAATGGTCGCAACCCAATCTTTTATCGATCTCGCATTAGAATCATTATGATCTAAATACATTTTATGCTTATGGGCAAGTAAATTGGGAATATTTTTAATGGCATTCTCTGTGTATATTCGTGAATTCTTACTTTGACCCGCTTTAATTATCGATATCACAACGCTATTATTTTTTTCTAAATTTTTATCTTTAGAATTCGCACTATGAACACCAGACATGTTCTCTTTGATATTTATTATTTTTTTACTCATTTATCAAAAACTCCTTATAGACTATATAGATATATATCAAAACTATAAGGAATTATTTTTAAATATTCACAATGCTTTTTTTTCTTAGTTACTGAAAGAAATAACACCTTCCATAATGGCTTCAAATCTGTCAGGTTCAATTAAAATAGTAGTTTCATCAACGACAAGACGAGAGTCAAAACCACCAACACTCATAATATACGAGTGGCTACTTTTATTTGCCTTAACATAATCATTAAACATAACAATCGACTCTTGTCTGACAGGATGTCCAGAGATGTCTAATGCAAAAGTATTTTTATACGACTGCCCTTCAGAACCAAATTTCTTTATTGTTAGAAAAAATATTAAAGACTCTGATTTTTTGTTATATTCGGTTATAATATAGCCGTTTAATGTAAGAATTCTATATAAATAGTTTTCCAAATAATCGACAATATCACTTTCTAAAGCTTTACGGAACACGGCATTGCCTATTATTTTAGAATATGTTTTAAGTTTCGAGTCAACATCTAAATAAATACCACGAATATTTTTAATAGTCCGCCACTGTTCAACAGCCTTTTCAAGATTTTTAGTAGCAATTAAAGACTCGGCATATTTATAACGGTCATCAATTAAAAGTTCATTGCTCTTTTCTTCGTCATTATGTAAAATTTTAGAAAAACACTCGCAAGCAAGATCATACTTTTTAACTTCAAAATAAGTATTTCCCATAAATAGCGAGATTTCTTTTTTCTCATTTTCTGGAGCATTTTCAAGTGCCTTAGCAAACTCATTAATAGCATTAACATAATTTTTTTCAGCATATAAAATTTTACCAAACAATAAATGATAAGAATGATTATTAGCATCAAGCAAAATCGCCTTTTCTATATTACTGGCAGCAGCCGTAAATGCATGAATTCTATAATAACTATCAGCAAGTAAATATGCAACTTCGGGATTATTATCACTTTGTTGCATTGCCGCTATAAAATATTTCTGGGCTTGAACCCATTCTTTATGATTATAACAAACTCGACCAGCCTCGAAAAGAGATGTGAAAGAATTATCATTTAAAGCGACAATCATAGCATGTTCAGCCATAGATTGTTTAATATTACCCGTTTCATTATAAATAACAGCCAAAAGCTCTCGTGCAGCAACTTCGCTGATGTCCTCACTAAAGGCATTCATCTCTATCATATTTTGTAAATTGACCATTGCTAAAATATACTGTTGTTGTCTATAGTATATATTTGCAGTCATCCATAGCACATTTGCTTCTTTTTTATACTTTGGGTCAAGTAAATTAATTTCTTTAATGGCTTCTTCGATATTACCTTCGTCATAACACTTAGCTATATACTTAAGTTTACTTGTCGATGAAGTAGAGACAATAAGAAGTCGACCAACTACTATGAAAGAAGTTATAATTATAAAAATCAAAACTAAAGAAATATCCAAAATTGTCCCTCTTTTCTATCTAAAAATTAATAACTAACAACAAGATTACCCGTCTCCTGAGACTCAAGTAATGCATCAAGCACCCGTAATGTTATCTTATTTCTAAGAATATCCAAATCGTCATGCCCAACCGAATTTGAATTAGAAAAATCTATACCAGAAGCTGCAATAGCTAGGTCGAAAGGTATAATAACACCATTATGCTCAAAGCTATATAATTTAAGAGATTTATAATAACGTCTTAAAACTTTATATGCTGTCTCTTCATCGGCATAAAGAATAGAAAATATAGTATTATCTCTAACTAAGCATTGATTCTCACAACCTCTCGCCTGCTCTTTTATAGCTCTAACTAATTGACTTTCCAAACTAGAATAGGCAGCCTCGCCATATTCTGGTAAAATCTGGTAAATATTTGATATCTTAAAACATATAATACCTAATGCTGTTTTATTTCTATAACTAAAAGATAAAGCATTATCAAATGAGCCATTAAATATTTCTTGGTCAGAATCTATCATGTCGCAATCTTTTTCTTTACTTTCAAGAATAAGACTGTCGTATCCAAATGCCTTTGTCGTAATTTCATAAACTTTAATTATCGATCGTCTAATTACCACAGAAACTTGTATCGTTATCAAAGTAACAGAAAAACTTAAAATTGCCAAATAAAATAAACTATTACCGCTTGCTATATTCGTTATAATTTTTGGAACATAACTAAGACCAATTCCTATAAAGCTTATAGTTAACAAAAAAAACAAAAAAATCATTAAGTAGGATCGAAATAAAGTAGATCTATTCTTAAATGATTTTACTATCATAATTGAAAATCCATATAAAATAGATGTCAAAATCCAAATCCATACTGCCACTTTCATGGCTGAAATCATATAATTCAAGAAAATTGCTGGACTTGAAGATAGAAACAATAAATATAAAGACAAAGGTACAAGAGTATATAATAGCATAACCAAAAGTGCCGATAAAACACCAAATATAAAAACCACAGACAAACTATTTTTTTTAACTTCCATAAAAATCTCTACTTTAATATTAAATTAGACTTTATATCATTCAAACTAGAAGCACCCAGTATATTCATCGAATCCATAAAATGCTTCTGATTATAATTTAGCATATACTGAACACCCTTCCTACCCTTAGCGACACATGCCATAAAAATATCATTAGTTATACAAACTGCATTAGCCCCCAAAGCCAAATATGCCAAAGCATCTTCGCCAAGAAAACTAGACTCCACTAAAATATTAATATCCGATTTCGAATTCTTTTTCAAAAATAATGAAACCCTAGTTAGAGTATCGGAAATAGACTCGCCTCGTCTTAACAAAAAGCGAATATTATTTTTTATATACACACTATTTATGCCAATTTTAGCTGCTATTCTTAAATCATTCTCACTTGTAATGCCACTTAAAACAAACGGAATATTGACAGCCTTAACTAATGCTTTAAGCTCTGTTTCTGACTTAGTATGAAAATTATTTTTAGAATCTATTAAATCAATTCCAACGGCTAAAGCACCATTCTCTTCAGCTAGTTTAAGTTTTTTTATTAATGCATCTTGCGAGAGAGCCGCCGAGAACATTAAAATACCCCTTTGAGTATCTTTAATAATATCTAAAACCATATTTAAATTATCATCACATTCAAAATCTCTAAAAATCGATATTACTTCCGACTCATCCGATGCCTCAATAATACTTTTATAATAATCCTTAATACTCATAACCCCATTCAATGCTTCACTCAAATTAGACACAGTGTCTATTATTATTGGTTGAGAAATATGGCATCCAAACAACATCGTATTAGTATTAATATTTACACTTTCATGTATTAAACTATGTGAAAATCGATATTTATTAAGAGCTGTAATGCTATCGATATCAGTATTACTAAGCTCTTCATAAAGACCCGTATTTAATTTAAGCATTTCTGATGCTGTCTTTTTAATCTCATCAACAGTAATAGACGCCTCACTTTTAATATTAAAGTGTATTGTGCTTATAGCCTCATTTGCTATTTTTATTGCCTCATCTCTGGTGTCAGCAACGGCGATAACATTTCCAGCTTTTTCCAAATTATTAGTGGGAGCTATAAGTAAATCACCAGCTTTCGTTTTAATGAAAATCTCTTTTACACCATCAATACTTTTAGCTTTTTCTATTCCTTGAATTGAATCAATTATTCCTACACCGGGTAAAAATGCTTTTTCAACAGCAACTTTATCCCACTTAGGTTTTAAATCGCTAGGCTTATCACCCAAAGCTATTTCTATAGCATTTTTTATTAAATTAACACCGCTTGATAATGGATAAGTATATGCACTCATAAACCCACCCGAAAGCCTAGCAGCAATTTCACCAACCATAGCACCATTTTTAGTAACTTTTATATCACCTTTTGCAGCCCCAATACTAAGACCTAAAGCCTTAATTCCTTTTTTCATAACATTGATGGCATCATTAATTTCTGACTCTTCTAAAGCAGAAGGCATAATATGACCTGTTTCGATAAAATAAGGTGGAAATTCTATAATTCTGTCGGCAACACCTGTAACATAAATATTATCTTCATATATAAGCATATCGATAGAAAGTTCAGGCCCGTCCATAAATTCTTCAATTATAACCTCACCCGACGGCGAAGCACTTTTTGCTCTATTAAAACCATAAAGCATATCTTTTTCATTTGTGATTTTCATAACCCCACGTGAGCCCATATTATCAGCAGGCTTAACGACAACAGGTTTATTTAATTTATGAAAAGCAGACAAAGCTTTATCATAACTCCAAGCAGGATAAAAATTCGGCTGTGGCACATTATTAAGTTTAAAACGTTCACGCATTCTAATTTTATTAGTGGCAGCATAAGCATCTTCAAATCGATTACCAGGAACACCCAAAGCATTAGCAACAGCAGCAACAGTAGTTGAAGCATCTGTGCCGACAGTGATGACTCCATCA
>CAMQVF010000054.1 GCA_947038115.1 uncultured Spirochaetia bacterium | reverse complement strand
TATAAAATATACTGGGCTTAATGAAAAAGAAATTGAGAAAATTAAAATAGAGATTAAAAACATTAAATAACGGACATATAGAAATGATAAAAAAACTTCTCATCGCCACGACAAATATTAATAAACTAAAAGAAATTAATAATATACTAAGCGATACTGTAAACTCTTTGGAGCAATTGCCAAGCGATGCACCTGATGTTGTTGAGGATGGGGCAACTTTTTTAGATAATGCTAAAATTAAGGCGTATGCATATTTCAATATGTATGGCATGCCTGCATTGGCGGACGACTCGGGGCTTTGTGTCGAGTGCTTGAATGATGCCCCGGGGATTTACAGTGCCCGTTATGCGGAAACTCCTAAAAAGCGAATAGAAAAACTTCTTAAAGCTATGGAGCATGTAAAAGATATTGAAAAACGCAGGGCATATTTTGTTACAAGGCTTGTTTTGGCTTTGAGCAAAGACCATTATATTACGGTGGAAGGTCGAGTGTATGGCAATATTTTATTTGAAGAGTTGGGAGAAAATGGCTTTGGATATGATCCAGTTTTTTTACCTGATGGCTTTAATCGAAGTTATGCTGAAATGAGTTTTGAAGAAAAAAATGAAATAAGCCATAGAAAAAATGCATTAGTAAAAATGAGAGGCTTGCTCGAAAATATTTTTGACAGTGATTTATAAAATATAACCACTTGACAAAATCTATTATTTATCTATACTTATTATAAGTAGTAAATTTAGTGAGTATTTTTATGTCTAATTTGAAATCGATACAAGATGAAGAGTCTAAGCAGTGCATATATAATTTATCTGAAAGGCTTATGAGGCATTTTGATATAAGTTATGAAACTTCTAAAGTTGAGGAGTTTTTTCATTTATATGCTTATCATCGTAATGACTTTAATAAATCATTCCTCACTAAATCAACTGTTTATGAAGGGTATTCTGTTTTTGAACATATTTTAGTTAGGCATGTCGATCATTTTGATATTTCTACATTTGAGAATTTCAAGAATACACTTATAAATATTACGCCATCACTAGTTTCTGCTAATAAATATCATAAACGTAGCGTTGTTACAGGCATTATCATTTGTTCGACACCTGTGACTGAAGAATGTCTGGCTTTGGTTCGGCAATTCTTTTTGCGTAAAACATATAAACTTTGCTTTCATGGGTGGTCTGAAACCCAAATGCTTGTTTATTCTACAGCGACTAAAAATATTTATTATCCTAAAAATAATTCTAAAGAGCTTAAAAAACTTTTTTCTTTTATTTAATCGGGGTTTTATAATATTATTTTTTAATAAAGGGGAGTAAAATGAATGCACTTATTCTTTTAGTAGGGGGTATAGTTTTATTTTTTATAGCCTATATCACTTATGGATCATATTTAGCCAAAAAGTGGGGAATTGATCCAAGCAGGAAAACACCAGCACATACTTTAAGAGACAATAAAGATTATGTACCAACAGATGCAAAGGTTGTTTTAGGGCATCATTTTGCGTCAATAGCAGGAGCAGGTCCTATTACTGGCCCTATTATTGCTGCCATGTTTGGATGGCTTCCTGTTTATCTTTGGATTATTTTGGGTTGTATATTTTTCGGTGGTGTTCATGATTATGGTTCACTTGTAACCTCGCTTCGTAATGAGGGTAAAACTATAGGTGAAGTTATCAGAGCGAATATTGGTAATAAAGCTAAATTGATTTTTTCTTTATATGCATTTCTTACAATATGTTTAGTTGTTGCTGCTTTTTTAGACATTGCTGCGGGCACTTTTGCAGTTGATGTTGACAATGCGGAAATCGCACGTACTGCTGCAAGTTCAGGCACTGCTAGTGTTTTATTTATTGCTGTAGCATTACTTTTTGGTGTTTTAGTTTATAGAAAAAATGTTAATCTTGTTTTAAGCACTATCATTGGAGTAGCTCTTTTAATTGGTATTATTATAGTAAGCCAAGTCGCTCCTTTTATAGCTTTCTCAAAATTTCATTGGCAAATTATTCTTACTGTATATATTATATGTGCATCTATTATGCCTGTGTGGTTATTGCTTCAACCTCGTGACTATTTATCGTCGTTTCTACTTTATGCGATGATTATAGGTGGTATTTTAGGATTATTCTTTGCACGTCCAAATATTGTAGCGCCTGCTTTTGTTGGGTTTAATGTTAATAATAATTTCTTGTTTCCTATATTATTTGTTACTGTTGCTTGCGGAGCAATTTCTGGGTTTCACTCCTTAGTAAGCTCGGGTACAAGTTCAAAGCAACTTAGAAATGAAAAGGATGCTAAGTTAGTGGGTTATGGTGCAATGCTTATCGAAGGTGTTATTGCTATAGTGGCATTAATCTCGGTTGTTGCTTTCACTACAACTACAGGAACTCCTGCTGTTCGTTTTGCATCAGGTGTGGCTACATTTATGGCTTCTTTTGGTGTGCCTTTAGAGATTGGAAAAATATTTGTTACTTTGACATTCGCATCTTTTGTTCTCACTAGTTTAGACAGTGCAACTCGTATTGGACGATATTTGCTTCAAGAATTGGGAGAGATTGAGCTTTCGAATGGTCGTGTAAAAAAGATTATTTTAACTAATCCTTATGTGGCTACAGCTGGAACTGTTATTGTATCTTTAAGTTTTAGTGTTTATGGTTACGCGAAAATATGGGGCATATTTGGTGCAGCCAATCAATTATTAGCAGGGCTTGCATTGCTCGCAATTGCTGCTTGGGTAAAAAATCATAGAAAAGTTACATCTTGGGAGACTATCATCCCTTTAGTATTTATGTTCATAGTTACACTTTCTGCTTTGGGAATTCTTGCATTTAATAACTTTAAAACTGGAAATTATGTGCTTGCGATAATGGCTATTGTGTTAACTATACTTGCTCTGCTCGAACTTGTCGTTGCTTTCTTTAGTAAGAAAAAAGTTGATACTGATATTGGTCGACGTATATTTTAAGAAAATAGAATTTATTTTTATAAAAGACTTGAAGTCATTAAATAGGCTTTGAGTCTTTTTTATTATAAAATTAAGTCCATAATATTTTTACGCAACTTTATTGATTCAGACGAGCTTAAATCTCTATTAAAATTATCAGCATCAATTGTAAATTCTTTTAATATTTTAGAAGGTCTTTCGCTTAAAATAATTATTCTTTTAGCAATAGTTAAAGCTTCATCAATATCATGAGTTACTAGCAAGATACTATTTTGTTCATGTCGCCATATATTTATTACATTTTTAAGCATATCGAGTCTTAATTTATAATCGAGGGATTTAAATGCTTCATCCATTAAAAGTAAATCGCTACCATAATAGAAAGCACGTGCTATTGAACATCGTTGACGCATGCCACCGCTTAATGTGTGAGGATAATTATTCTCAAAGCCTTTAAGCCCAACGAGTTCTATTAATTCCATAATCTTTGTTTTATTTTCTTTTCGCCGAACTATTTTTATATTTTCATAAACAGTAAGCCAAGGTAATGTTCTCGACTCTTGAAATACATATCCAATTTTTTCACAGTTTTTTTCGATTTCACCTTCATAGTCTTTAGTTATTCCTGCGATAATATTTAGAATTGTAGTTTTACCACTGCCTGAAGCCCCCATTATTGCTACGATGTCATTTTTATAAATATTAAAATTTATATTATCTATTGCTTTAAGGTTGTCAAATGTTTTTTGTAAGTTTTTAATAGCTAATATCACAATTCTATTTCCTTATCTAAAAACAAGAGAGACACAATTTTATCTAGAATAAAGCTTAAAAATACAACTATAACAGTCCAAGCGATGACAGTTTGTGTTTCGATATTAAGCCTTGCTTCTGTGATAGCACCACCGATGCCATTATTCACTGTAAGTACTTCTGCCATAATAATAACTTTCCATGAGCTTCCTATAACAATTTTCAAACCCGACTTAAAGTAGGGGATGATGGAAGGGATTATTATAGACTTTAATTGCTTTCTTTTACTTATCTTAAAAACATGAGCCATCTCGATAAATTTTTTGTCTATATTATTTATTCCATCAATTACACAAATAAAAATTGTTGGCATTGTAGATATTATCACAATAAATATCGAAGGATAATCATTTAGCCCAAGCCATATCATCGCAAGAACCACCCATGATATCGGCGGTATCACACGTATTGTATTTATTATTGGAGCAAACAAAGTATTAAGTATTTTTACTTTACCAAGCAATATTCCTAAAAATAATCCTGACGATATCCCAATAATGAGACCAATTAAAAGCCTTTTTATAGTTATCATAATTTCTTTAATTGTCGAGACATTAGAAAGTATATTCACTATTTCGTCAAAAACACTGCCGATAGTTGGGATAATAAATGGATTATATATTTTCGATAAAACAAACCATATTCCAAGAACTATAGCCAAGGAAGGGATTATATTTCTAATTTTTTTGATAATACATATCATCATTAGGAATTTTTCCTCCTATGGTTTTGCTGTCAAAGTTTAGTAGTAATTCATAAAAATTATTTAAATCGGTTTTAGATTCCACGGCTGTTTTGCTATCGAGACCTAGTAAATGAATTGAATTTTTTATATTCTCTTTATTAAATGCTAAATATTCTTCAGCAAGCAGAGATGCTTCTTCCCTGTTTTCAAGCACCCAGTCGACAGCTTTTTCATATTCTATTACAAAATTATCTATCAATTCTTTATTTTCATTAATAAAAGTGTTGTTCGCGACGAAGCCAGCATTTGGAATATTTAAATTAGAATTTTTAAGTTTTCGCCATTCGTCATTAAAATTAAATAATATTTCGATATCATTATTTTTTGCTTTCGCCATTGTAATATTAGGCTCTGTCAGTGTTGCATATTCAATTTTTCCTGCTATCAATAATTGTGCTATTTCAGATGATGAGAGATATTTTATATTGATATCTTCATTTGGTTTAAGATTCGCATTTTTAATAAAAAATTGAGTGAGTATATCTGGCGTTGACGACTTATGAGGCACATATATTGTCTTCGATTTCAAATCATTCCAAGTTTTTATAGTTTTATCAGTGGTTACAAAATAGGCAAGGTTCCATGTGCTCACATTTAGCAATTTTATATCGATATTTTTATTATATAACTTAGCTAAAACAGTCATAGGCATAGCCAAGAGGTTATAGCTTTCATCTTGAGTCATCGCAATAAGTTGTTCTGGAGAGTTCCATATTTGAATATCTATTTCAATATTTTCACCTAGAACATTATAATCTTTCATATAAATTAATGGTATGGCTGGTGAAGCTTTTGGCACAGCTATTTTTATTATTTTTTTGCTTTCATTATTATTTTTATTATCATGGCAAGAAATTAGCAGTAAAGTTAGTATAAAAAATACTATTATGTTCTTTTTGATAATGCAGTTCTTCATATATTTTTGCCTTTAATAAATTCAAGTTCGTAAAATTTATATCTAATTATAAAAAATGTCTATAGTAGTTTTACTATTATAAATATTTTGGACTTTATTACTACATAATAAAAGAATTAATGAAAATTAGATTTAACCGATATTTAGCATTATCAAAATAATAAATTAATAATTGGGATATTATGGCAAATAAAAAAATTACAATCAATAAAGAAAAAGCAGTCTTTGTAGATATTAAGTCTGCAGTATCGATTGCTATGTTTGATTCTGAAATTAGTAGATATGATGGAAGCATTGACGTTGATGTTCGGCGTGCTGTTGTTTATAATAAAATAGTATTTGAAAATATGCTCAAAAGGCTTTTTTCTTATACAAATTCTAGAGAAAATAACACACCAGAGATGAGTGAAAAGGATTTAAATAAAGTATTTAATATCAGCCACTTATCGAAAGAAAAAGTTTATAGTATCGAGAACCCTGATGAAAATACATTTGCCTTCTTAAATGATATTTTAGATCCAAATAATAAAGTGCGGGGCTATAGTGAATATATTCTTTTTTCATTATTTAACCATTATCTTGACTATATAAAAAATTAACTGTTTTAAGTGTACTTATGAGAAAAATAATATTACTTATCTTTGTATTACTTTTTAATGCGACTTTGATATTTTCACAAGTTCGAAGTGCCAATTTAATAGACAGAGAATTTAATGAAGCTGAAAATCTATTTTTTCAAAGAAAGTATAATTTCTCTCGTGAGGCTTTTTTATTCTATTTAAGAAAGCGTCCACTGTCGACAAATGATATGCTTTATTATTATATAGGTGCGACTTATTTTCAAGATAAACAATATGAAAATGCTATAAAATATTATAAAATTGCATTCGATTTGAAAGATAGCTATTCACATGCAAATAGTGTTGCTAATTCTTATTATCAGATTGAAAATTATAAAGAATCGCTTTTATGGTATCGACGTTCAACCGATAGAATTCGATCGCTTTATGATACAAGTTTTACAAATACGATTACAGTTTTAAGTAATATGAGTGAAAATACTGTAACAAATATTTTATACATAGGCACTAATAATTTAAACTCTATCGATATAAAAAACATATATTCATTTCAAGTGCCGATAATCGAAAATACTATTAGCATCACAAATGAGGCAACTAATAACAGCATAAATACTGTTAATAATATATCTCCGTCAAATAATACAAACACAAACGATATTTTTAATACTGATGTTACAAATGTATTCAGCAATTTAACTAATGAAAATATTATACTTACAAATACTTTTACAAGTAATATAACTAATAATAACCAGAAAAATCTAGTTAATTATTTTGATGATAGCATTTCGAAAATGTTCACTGTTGAAAATATTTTTACTAATTCTGTAATGAGTAATGTTTATACAAATACTGTTTCGATTACAAATAAATCATTAGTTTTCACTAGAAATAATAATATGTTTCTACAAAATTTAAATGCATATTCGGCAGATACAAACTCTCAAATAATGTCAGACAAACCAATGCTCACACTTTTTGAGGTTGACGACACAGCAACTCTGACAACTAATCGAAATACTAACACAACTACGAATATGACGACAATAAGCAAGGTGTTTGGTACAAATGTTATTACTACATTCGATAATGTGAACACAATTCCAATGTATTACAGCGCATATTTACATATGGGGCATGCTTATATTAAATTAAAAGATTATGAAAGTGCTGCCATGAGTTATGAAATATTTCTTACAAATGCGGGCGAAAATTATTATCAAAAAGACTCACTTAGTAAAGTTATAACATTGATACGTGAAAATGAGTCTAAAAATACTTTTGATGAGCTTACGAATAAATTAAGAGTTATTACAAATGAAAGCGATTTATCGATAACTACAGATTTAAAGGATTTTGATAATATAACAAGAAAGTCGACGGTTTTTACGAATGGCGATAAAACTACTTTTACGAGTTTTCCTAATGGCAATAAAATTTTTGAATATATTAATACAAATAATGCTAGTGTAAAAGAGACAATGCTTGCTAATGGTGAAAAATATATTGATACATTATTTGCTGATGGAAGTATAAAAAAAGAGAAGTTCAATAAAAATACTATCGAATCGATTTGGATAAAAACTCATGATAATAATATTTATGAATATATAGCAAATGAGAATGGGATTCCTGTAAATAAAATGAATATTACAGAAAATGGTGAAAATAAAATTGTGGTGGCAAGATATGACGGCTCAATTTCTCAAATAACAAAAAGTGACGAGTCTGTAACTTATTATAATAGAGGAAGTTTTGGCGATGAAATTAAGAGAGTTGAATATAATGACGGAAGCAGTTTAAAAGAAGTTTACATGCCTGATGGTAGTGTGATTCATGAGAAAAAAAATACTGATGGTAGTATTAATATTCTTGCTAATTATAGTGATGGTTCTATAAAAAAAACTACTACTGATAGCGAAGGTTTGTCAAGCACTGAAATAATTTTAGCCGATGGCAGTAAGCAAACTCGAGTATCGAAAGATTTTGAGCAGTTTTCATTTGAATATCGAACGGTTGCCGATGACGGAAGTATTATCATAAAAAGTATTTTAGAAGACGGCACAACTAAAATTCAAAAACAAAATGCTGACGGATCATCTTCTATCGAGTCGATAATCACTGACGGCACAGTTCTAAATGAAACTAAACTCCCTGACGGTAGCATTGTTCAATATTCAACAGCTTTGGACGGTACGACAAAAAAAGTAACGACAAAACCAAGTGGTGAAAAAATTGAAGAAATTGTAAAACCAGATGGCTCTACTAGTGAGTTAATAAATTATGCTGACGGAGCTACCGAGCTTAAAACTACTAGTGCTTTGGGTGAAAAAATTATAGATAAAAAAGATAATCTTGGCAACAGTAATATTACAACAAGTTATACTGACGGTCGTGTTGTGTCTAAAATTGTAAAAGTTGACGGCACTGTTATTGATATTGAAAGTAATAATGGAATTAGAGATACTAAAATAATAAAAAATGGAATGTCTATAATTATAAAAGAAGCGCCTGATAAAGATAGAGTAGTTGAGGTTTTCAATTCATTAAACGAAGGCGTCGACGAGATAACAGCTAAGTCTATAATTGAGGATGAGTCGCTAAAAGATTTCAACATCGATATTTCAGAAATTGTTAATATTCTAGTTGTAGAAGCACCAATTCAAGAGCCTATAACGACTGTCGATGAAACTTTGAATGCTGAAGAAGATAATACTTTGAGTGAGAATGTTGCTGATGATAATACTTTAATAGAGAATACTGAAGACGCTAATTTAGAATAGTTTTTTATATAGTGATAGATTTTTTCGAGAACTTAGAGCATTTTTTTGTCGCTTGATATTCATCCATAAGAATATTAGCAATTTCATCGGCTCTTTCATTTTCTTTATTACCGCTATGACCACGCACCCAATTGAATTTTATATTATGCTTTTGAGAAACTGTATATAATTCTTTCCAAATTTCTTTATTTTCAACTGGTTTTTTATCGCTTTTAATCCAATTATTTTTCATCCAATTTTTAATCCACTTAGTCATGCCATTAACTAAATAGCTACTATCAGAATAAAGTTCAATATTTGAAGTAGTTCGCACTCTTTTTAATGCGAATAAAGCGGCTGAAAGCTCCATTTTATTATTTGTGGTATTTTCGGCACTGCCACCAATTTCAAGCCGATGTTTTGAAGTTTTAAGAATAGCACCCCAAGCACCAAAACCAGGATTGCCTCTGCAGCCACCGTCAGTATATATTACAATTGTTTCTTTATCAGTCATTTAATAATTTTAATACTTGATTATATATTTCTTTAGCCAAACTTTCTTTGCTATAGTTCGCCTTTGATACTTCGAAGCCTGCAGCTTTTGCATGTCCGCCGCCGCCAAAACTTTCAGCTATTACGACTATATCTTTCTCGCATCTGCTTCTTAAACTTACTCTAAATGACTTTTCAGTTTCTCTAACAATAAAGCCTATAAAAACAGTTTCGATTTTCATAACACATTCGGAAACGCTGATATTAGCAGATGATATGCCCTCATCGATAATAATATATCCAATTCGCTTATCATCTCCGACAATTATATTGTTATAAACATGAATTAAAGCCTTAATACTTTCTTCATTATATCTTTTTATGACGACACGTCCCAAAGCAAGCATGTCAACATTTCTTTTAAGTATTTTTGCTGCAATGCTCAGCGTTTTATCTGTAGTGTTAACATAAATGAAGCCACCGGTATCGCTCACCAAACCACAGTAAAGTGCGGTTGCCGTTTTCGAATCGATTGTGCTTAAATATTCATCACAAATATCAGCGACTATTTCAGCAGTGGCAGCCGCTTCAATATCAACATAAGCCATTGTTGTATTTTTAAGGTCATGTGATTTATGATGATCTATAAAAATAACTTCATTAAATTCATGCACTATGTTTGATATTTCGCCGATTCTATCGATATCACCAGCATCTAAAACAATTAAAACATCTTTCTTTTCTAAAGTATTTATTTGTGCATTAAAAATAATATCCCCAATTCCTGGCATACTCGAAAGGCTTTTAGGCATTTTATCTGTATTAATTACGATGGAGTCGATATTAAAATTTTGTTTTACTATATAATGAAAAGCTAAACATGATCCAAGACAATCGGCGTCAGGATGTCTATGCCCTATAAATGTTATATGGTTTGCTTGTTTTATTCTTTCTATTATTTCTTGTTTTGATTTTTTTATAGAACTCATATTTTATTTAATCTTTATTCGTTTTCAGGAACTTCTGGAGTTTCTGCTGGGATATTAAGTTGATGTATTTCTTGGAGAATTCTATTAGTCTCAATTAAGGCATCATCATATGTGAAAGATAGGTTAGGGGTATAACGAATTCTAATCTTTCTTTTTAATAATCCAAAAATTACACCCTTCGAATTAAAAAGACCTCTTAATACTTCATCTTTTTTAGTTGGATCAAGGCATATAAAATATACCTTCGCCTGTCTTAAGTCCTTGGCTGTGTCAACTTTTGTAATAGTTACAAAGTTATTTCTTATTCTCGGATCTTCTATTTCTCGCATCAGTATAAGAGATATATTTTGTTTAATCTCTTCATTTACACGTAACATTCTATGTGAAGACAAATGTCATTTCCTTTTAAATTATTTATTTACAACAAGACTATCAATAGTCTCTATTTCTTCTTTTCTAAATATTTTATCTATATTTACAAGAATAATCATATTCTCATCGCTCGATCTCGCAAGCCCTAGTATATATCGATAATCGATGCCCGTATGCATATCAACACTCTTTTGAATATCGCCTTTTGCTATTGTTATAACATCAGAAACCGAGTCAACGATAAGCCCATAACGTTTTTCATCTATAGAAACAACAACTACAACCGAGCTATCAGGATTCATCGGCTTTTCAAAATTGAAGCGAGCTCTTAAATCGATAACTGGTATGATGATTCCACGCAAGTTGATAACACCCTTAAAATATTCTGGCGTGTTTGGTATTGGCGAAGGTATCATATAATTTACTATTTCTTGAACCTTTAATATATCTATGGCATAAAATTCATCGTCAATCTTAAATACGACTACCTGATTTAAATCCGCTTGTAAGTCCATGGTTATCCCCTAAAAATACTATATTATTTGATTATAATATCATACTGTCTATAAGTCAAGTTCTATTAAATCCTATTTGTTAAAAAATAAAATATCGGAAGCGGCACAAAACAACTCAAAACCAACA
>CAMQVF010000053.1 GCA_947038115.1 uncultured Spirochaetia bacterium | reverse complement strand
CGGTGATATCTGGGTGATAAATAAGTTTATAGTCTTTAGCTAAAATTTTATCAATTAGTGCATTTTCTTCATTTGGGTAAAGATTCTCATCGAAAAGCCCAGCTTCATTAATTACATCACGTCTTATAAATAAATTACATAAAATTACATCTCTGTCTGTGCCTTCACGTATTTTATTAGTTTTTTTTGTATATCTATTTGATAATGGGCCTACTGCGAAAAATGACGATAGACAAACATCAATATATTTTTCGATATTTGTATTTGTGATATGTTTAGCAGGGCCACCAACTATAGCAATTTTATCATCGCTAGCAAAAACCTCAGAAGCTATTTTTAGATTATTAGCATCAACTATTGAATCATTATCTAAAAAATAAATAATTTCGCCACTAGCTTGCTTTATGCAGGCATTGCGTTGCAGGCTTGGATGAGTGCCTTCTGCTTGGAATATTTCTATATATTTTTTATCGTAATCGCATAAATAAATGGCAAATAGTGTAGAGTCTATAAACTCTCCGTATCTATGCGGAATTATAATACTGAATGTTTTTTGCATAAATAACTATTGTCCTGAATAATCTAAAAAAATATATACTAATCCACCACAATTTTATATTATAAAAAAATAATAAACAAGGAGTATAATTGGATCTTTTTATTTTTTATTTAAAGTAACTCTTCTTAATTTGAAATTATTCGTATTTTTACTTGCAATTTAAGATTATTTATAATAGAATTGGCAAGGTAAGTTGTATAGCTATTATTTAGAGTAGTTATAAAAGGATTTCAGTGTTTAACTCTAACTTTTCTGAAAATGATATTGTTGCGATAGATGGTCCTTCAGGGGCTGGTAAAAGTTCTATCTCAAAAAAAATAGCTTCAAAATTAGGTTTTAAATACTTAGACACTGGAGCTATGTATCGAGCTACAACTCTTTATATGATTGAAATGTCGGTTGATATTGAAAATAATGATGCTGTAACAAAGGCATTAGAAAATATTAATATATCATTTGACAATAACTTCAATGTTTATCTAAACGATAATAATATAACAGAAAAAATTAGAAGTTCGGTAGTCGTTAGTAATGTATCTAAAGTTTCTTCTTTGAAAGCAGTCAGAGTTAGTATGGTCGATATTCAAAGACAAATAGCGTCAAATGGTGGCTATGTAGTCGATGGTAGAGACATCGGTAGTTTTGTTTTTCCAAATGCTCGTTATAAATTTTATATAGATGCGAGTATTGATGAGAGGGCAAAGCGTAGATTTGAAGAAGAAAAAGCAAATGGTAATAATATTTCTTTTGATGATGTTTTTGAAAGCATAAAAAAAAGAGATTTTATTGATTCGACTCGTAGTGAAAGTCCGCTGGTTAAAGCAGAAGATGCTTTGCTAGTCGATACAACCTCTATGAGCATCGATGACGTTATAAATTTTGTGGTCGATAATGTATTAACTAAAAAGAATATATAATCTACCGCTTTTTTAAACTAATAAATTCAAGTATTAGCCTAACTTAAAAGAATTTTAGGCTATCGAGGGGTAAAAATGGAAGAGAACACACTCTCAAATGAGGAGCAACAAGAGTTTCTGAATGCAATGAAGGCATTAGACTCCACAGATTCATCTAAGTCCATAAAAAAGGGACGCATTATCTCTGGAAAAATAATACATTTTGATGAAACACATGTATTTATTGACTTAGAGTATAAACTTGAAGGTAAAGTAAAGATTTCTGAGTTTGATAAGGAACCTGTACTTGGAAACAAGGTAGAGGTTAAGGTTGTTGGTGAAGACGGAGAGTACATTATAGTTTCTAAGTCTTTAGTAGACAGAGACCGTTCACAAGTCTTTATTGAAGAGGCTTGGGAAAGTGGTGCTTCTATTAAGGGGCTTGTTAAAGAATCTATTAAAGGCGGATTCAGCGTTTCTTTATCAGGAACGAATGTATTTTGCCCATTCTCACAAATAGATATCTCAAGGTCGATTAGTGCTGAAGATCATGTTGGTAAAGAATATGATTTCAAGATAATCAAAAAAGATAGAAGAGATATTGTTGTTTCGAGAAAAATTATTCAAGAAGTAACACAAAAAGCTGAAATAGAAGCTTTCATAAGCAATCTTAAAGAAAATGACATTATACCTGGAAAAGTGAAAAATATTGAGCATTTCGGAGGATTTGTAGAAATCACTCCTGGGCTTGATGGTTTTGTTGCATTAGCTAATATGTCATGGGATAAAGTCGTTGATCCTAAAAAAGTCTTTAATCGTGGCGATGAAAAAATGTTCAAAGTTTTAGCTATAGACAAAGAACGTTGCAGAGTAGATTTAGGCTTCAAACAACTTGAGGATGACCCTTGGGGTGAATTCGTCGAGAAGTATAAAGTTGGTGATGTTGTTGAAGGCGAAGTCACTAATATCAAGAAATTTGGTGTATTTGTTCGTGTCTATAATGGCGTTGAAGGTTTGGTACATATATCTGATTTAAGCTGGAATGTTTATGTAAAAAGCCCAGCCGACTTTGCTAAAAAAGGTGCGTTTTTAGAGTGTAAAATACTTGAGATGGATATACCTCAAAGAAAGCTAACTTTAGGGCTTAAACAAGTAAAAGAAAACCCTTGGAGCAGTGTAGAGAGCCTTTATCCAGTTGGTAAACCTGTTAAATGTCTCACAAAAAGAATATTAAAAGATTTTGCTATATTTGAACTTCCTAATGGACTTGAAGGTATATGTGATATCAGTGCATTTGACTGGAAAAATAATGTAGTAAATATTAAAGATTTTGTGAAAGAAGGTGATACTGTCGACATGATAGTATTATTTATCGATAAAGAAAAGCAAAAAATCAAGTTAAGCTACAAACATAATGTAGACAGTCCGTGGAATAAATTTGAACTTGAATATCCACAGGGTTCTATTGTTAATGGCGTTGTGAAAATAATAATTGAAGCTGGTGCTATTATTACATTGCCTGATGAGCTTGAGGGATTCATTCATCTTTCTCAAATCGACATGCCTAGAAATGCGAATGTTTCTGATAGTTTAGTTGTAGGAACAGAATATCCTTTTGTTATACGTGAAATTAATCATATAAAAAATAGAATATCTCTTTCAAGACGTGACTATATAGAAACTCAATCGAAAAAAGAGATGAAAGGTTATTTATCTTTGGGTGATCCAAATGCTCAAACATATAACCCGTTTGCTGATTTAGGAAAAAAATAAGATACTTATTATTAGTTTTTAATATAAAAGCTGGCTAGTTTAATTACTGGCTGGCTTTTTTTATATCAAAATACAATCTTTGCCTGCCATATTGGTTTTAAGCACTATATAGACCTTAAATATTGTTCTACTTTGGCTGATTTTGACTAAAATTATGTTTAACAGATATATAGAAAACTTTTTAAATGGGGTTCATATATGTCTAACGAAAAAGATATTTTAGCAGCGGTTTTAATGGATGGTAATTCTACAGAGCTTATAAATAATCTCTATTTGAGGTTTAAGAATTTATATTCGATTGTGAATGCCGATGAGGATGAACTTTTGTCGATTAAAGGGATGGGGATGCGTAAAATAAAGAAGCTTAAGTCTATACCTGAGTTGCTTGAGTATTATGCTCTCGAGGTGCTTGAAGATACTAAATTAGCTTTTAGTATGAAAGATTTTATAAATTATTTATTTGTAAAACTTAAAAAACTTAAATTTGAAGTTTTTATTATAGCTTCAATTGATATAAAAAAGAATTTTTTGGGAGTTGAGCAGATTTTTAGAGGTAGTATTAATACGGCTACAATTTATCCACGTGATTTGGTTGAGCATGCTCTTTCAGTTGGGGCTTCATATGTGGTTTTAGCGCATAATCATCCATCTGGAATAGCGAGCCCGTCAAAAGAAGATATTGAGATTACTAAAATTATGTTTAACGCTTTTTATATAATGAATATAAGAGTTTTAGATCATATAATAATCGCAGGTAGTAATAAATTTAGTTTTAGAGAAGACGGTATTTTAGATTCCTTTAAAGAGGATTTTCATACAAAAAAAGGAGGTAATTTATGTTAGGATTCAGCTTAAAGAAAACGTTTTATTCTCAACAAATTTGCGAGGATGATAATGAGAAAAAATATGAAGAGAAGGAGGGTTTCACAAAAGAAGAGGGTGAAGTAACTACTAAACAAGCGATATTGAGTCTTATTGGTTCAAATATTAGAGCTGTAAGAAAAGTTAAAAAGCATACGATAAGCGAGTTGGCTAATAATGCGGGTATTTCTGCTAAATATTTACAAGGTGTCGAAGTAGGAAAAAGAAATATATCAATTACAAATTTAAATAAAATAGCAAATGTTTTAGAAATTCCTTTATCAAACTTTTTTAGAGATGTCGATAGTGAAAAGAGCACAAAACTATTTCTAATATCGAGTAAATTAAAAAATTATAGTCATCAACAACTCGAACATATTGAAGCTTTAATTAAAGACTTTGAAAATATGATGCGAGATGATAATTCCAATTAAGTATTATGGGATACTATATTTTTTATACTATCCCATAAATTTTATTTTATTGATCTTAATCCATCATGTTTATAATAGAAGTCAATCATTTTATCACTATTTAGCTTATAGATTTTTAATACTGTATTTTCGGCAATCAATGTTGCATTTGAAGCTAGAAGTTTTTTATTGTTTTCTATTGTCTTTGCTTCATATGGGAAAGAACCCACAGTATCAACAACTATATAAATATTAGTTGAATTATCTATTTCATTATACGCATATTCTGGAAAGTAAGCGATTGCAATGTTTCTGTACATATAATCATCATCTGAATATAAGCCATAGACAGTTACATCATTGCCCTTAGAGTCATCGAATATTGATTTAGCAAGCATTTTCATGCTTTCTTGATTTCTAGGCTCTTCATATCGCTTGAAATATCTTGTAAGCTGACCTGTCATAGAAAAAGTGTTTAATATAATAAATATAGAAACTAAATAAAGAATTTTAGCATTATTTTTAATTTTATATTCTTTTAATACTAAATATGTAATTACAGGGGTGTATGATAGTGCGAATCCAGAGTATAAATAATGAAAAGTTCCGGGTTTAGAGCGTGATAATATATTTACTATTATTCCAACAGGTATAAATAGCAAAAATATTTTACACATTTCTAATAAAGCCTTTTCACGATCATTACTTGGTATATATTTTCTATTAAATACTAATATTATTGACTTTATAACGAAAAATATAGAAAGTAGCATAGTTGATATTAAGAAAATTATACCAATAATATAAGCAGGTTCGTTTAGCCAAAAGACTATTGTACTTCTTAGATTATTACCAAAGTATACTGACATTTCATTTGTTGGAAAAAGTAACATAGCATGCATTTGTAATAGTGGTAATTTACTTAATCCAGATCTTGTAGCAAAAATTAAATTTGTATTATTAAAGCCATTTTGAATTTCTACGATTAAATAGGGTAGATAAAGTAAAAATGAAATAAATACTCCCAATCCCCAATATACTATATATTTTTTAGTTTTCTTATAATTAAATAGCAGATAAACTATCAGAGTAGGTATCATAGTAAAAAATGTAACAAAATGTGCTTGTGCCATAATAGCTAAAATTGGAAACGCAAAAATACTTCCAAGTATAGAATACTTTTTTTTGCTTTCTTGCACATATTCATACAAACATATAAATAGTAAAAAACTAAATATTAATGTTAAATTTGGATTCCAAAAGTCTGTAATCGCAGCTATGGCATAACCATTGCATAGAACTAAAGCTGTAATTATGGAAGTTATAAATGCTCCAAAACGTTTATAGAACCAGAATAAAAAGAGACCCAGTATTGCCATATTAAATATCACGTTAATGAATCTAGTCACTGATAATGATTCAGAAGACATTTTGTAAAAAAGTGTATAGAAAAGATAATAAGCACCACCTGGAACTCTAGGTGTAATCTCTGCTTCTTGTACAACACGAGATGCCATAAAGCGAGCACTAGTAACTGGAAGCTTTCCAGATTCATAATGTTTTTTCATGTCATAAAAATGTTGCGATTGATCTATTCTTGTAAATCTTTTATCAAAAGCATAACTCTGAATAAAAATTGATGCTGCTATAGCTACAAAAAATATTATTAAAGATATAACACTAACACGGTTTAATTTCATAAAATACTCCAAGATAATATTTTAGATTTTACAATGTTTTATACAAAATGACAAGCGCAATAATGATCGTTAGATATTTCTCTAAATTCTGGAGCTTCTTCGGCGCATATATCCTGAACGATAGGGCAACGAGTTCTAAATTTACAACCACTAGGAGGGTTAATAGGTGAAGGAATCTCGCCTTTAAGGATAATTCGCTTTTGCGTTTTAGCTATATTTGGATCAGCTATTGGTATTGCTGAAATCAACGACTTTGTATAAGGGTGTTTTGCTTCTTCATAAAGTGTAGCACCATTTGTGAGCTCGACAATATTACCTAAATACATAACGCCAATTCTATCAGATATTTGACGAATAACACCTAAATCATGGGCAATAAATAAATATGTAAGCCCTAATTCTTTTTGCATTTTATCTAGCATATTTATGATTTGTGCCTGAATTGACACGTCAAGTGCCGACACTGGCTCATCACAGACGATAAACTTAGGATTAACAGCCAAAGCACGTGCGATGCCGATTCTCTGTCTTTGACCACCTGAGAACTCATGTGGGTATCTTGTGGCTTGCTCGGAATTTAGCCCAACCAATGCAAGTAATTCTTTTACTCTTTCTCGTCTTTCTTTTGAATTACTACAAAGTTTATGAACATCCAAAGCTTCACCAACAATATCTTCCACTGTCATTCTCGGATTTAGAGATGCATATGGGTCTTGAAATATTATCTGCATATCTTTTGCAAATGATCTATAATTTTCTTTTGTAATTTCTTTGCCGTCATAAAATATCTGCCCATTTGTAGGATGATATAAATTAAGTATTGTTCGGCCAAGCGTAGTTTTTCCAGAGCCCGATTCTCCCACAAGTCCTAAAGTTTCACCTTTATTTATATAAAATGACACGCCGTCAACAGCTTTAACTGTTTGTATTTGTTTGCCTAAAAACCCACCTAAAATAGGGAAATGTTGTTTTAAATCTTTAACTTCTATTAATGGTTGCATAATATTTAATCACCTGTAATTTTATTATCTGTATAACCAACATGAAACTTTATGAGTATTTTCAAAACTCGTTACATTCGGTTTATTATCAATACATACTTTCAAACATTCCTCGCATCTGCTAGAAAACGGGCATCCATCTCTCATATTGAGCAAATCTATTGGAGTGCCTTCTATAGGAATAAGTTTATCTTGTTTAATATCCACTCTTGGAAGTGACTTTAACAAGCCTTTAGTGTAAGGATGTTTCGGATTGTCGAATATATTGTAGACACTGCCTGATTCAATAATAGAACCGCCATACATAACTATAATATCATCGGCTAAATCGGCAACAATACCAAAGTCATGCGTAATAAGAATGACTGCCATTTGAATCTTTTTTTGAATATCTTTAATAAGTTCAAGTATTTGTGCCTGAATTGTTACGTCCAAGGCAGTTGTCGGCTCATCTGCTATTAAAACTTTAGGGTCGCCAGCTAATGCCATTGCTATCATTATACGTTGACGCATTCCACCTGAAAGCTCATGTGGATATTGCTTAATTCTTTTACGTGGCTCATTAATTCCAACTAAATCTAAAAGTTCAACTATTCGATTTATAGAAGCTTTTTTAGTAGTTCTATGATGAGTAGCTAATGCCTCAAATATTTGATCACCCACAGTGTAGACAGGGTTTAGTGAAGTCATCGGGTCTTGAAATATCATTGATATTTGGTCACCTCGCAGATTTCTCTTTTCTTCTTCACTGATTTTAAGTAAATCACGCCCTTCAAAAAGTATTTCGCCAGATTTAATTTTTCCGGGGTTGTCTATTAATCCCATAATACTATAGGCTGAAACAGATTTTCCAGAACCCGATTCGCCCACAATGCCTAAAACTGAAGATTTTTCAAGTTTATATGATATATCATTTACAGCTTTAACTTCTCCAAGTGGAGTGTAAAACGAGACACTAACATTTTTTAATTCTAATAAGCTGCTATTTTCCATAAAGTTAATAACTCCAATTTTTATTTATCTCTTCATTCTAGGGTCTAAAGCGTCTCTAAGTCCATCGCCAACTAAGTTAAAACATAATATGATTAAACTTATAAGTGCTGCTGGGAAAAGTAATTGATATGGATAAGAGTACACACCGTTTACCGCATTAGAAGTTAGCGAACCGAGTGAAACCATAGGTGCACTTACTCCCAAACCTAGAAAACTTAAAAAAGCTTCGACAAATATAGCATTAGGTATTTGAACCATTGCCGACACAATTATCGCACCCATTGCATTTGGAATTAAATGTTTAAATATTATTCTCGCATGTGAAGTTCCTAAAGCACGAGCTGCTGTTACAAACTCTTGACCTTTGAGCGATAAAATCTGCCCACGAGTCATTCTTGCCATATTAGTCCAGTAAAGTAGGGATATAACAATGAATATCGAAAAAAGTCCTGGCCCTAATAAACCGATGCTCCTTAAACTTTCACTTTGTAAAAACAATTTATCCATTGGGCTTTTAAGTACAACCGAAAGTAAAACAACAACGAGTAGAGTAGGTATTGCATTAATGACATCGACTACACGCATCATTGCTATGTCGACCATGCCTCCAAAATACCCAGATACCGCACCATAGCTGATTCCTATAAGAACAACTAATGTCGCTGAAACAAGCCCTATTAATATTGATATTCTAGCACCAATCATACAACGTACAAGTATATCACGACCTAAAGTATCTGTCCCAAAAGGATGTTCAAAAGTAGGAGTTTGATTTTCAACGCCTCTATTAATTTGTGCATATCCATATTCTGAAACTACAGGTACAAAAATGGCAGCTAATGAAACTACAGCTATCATAATCATTGATACAAGAGCTATTTTATTTTGCTTAAATCTTCGAGTCGCATCTTGCCAATAAGTAACACTTTCTCTTTGAACTTCAATAGAAGCTTTCTCTTCAAGTGTCGCTTTTTCAAATAACGATTCATCTATGTTTTCTATATTTATTTTTTCCATAAAACAATATTACCTTCTGTCTTTATTTTTTTGTTAATAAGTAATACAGATTAACTATTTATCAATTTTAATTCTAGGGTCAATTACGCCATATGATAAATCTACAAGAAAATTCATCGCGATAAGAAAAGCACCGTAGAATACTGTAACACCTAATATTGTAGGGTAGTCTCTTTGTGTTATACTCTCAACGAAGTATCTACCAAGCCCCGGTATATTAAATATTTTTTCTATAACGAAAGAACCTGTAAGTATACCTGCGGCTAGTGGCCCTATATATGTAACTATAGGAAGTATTGCATTTCTTAAAGCATGTTTAAATATGACAACATGTGCTTTAAGGCCTTTAGCTCTCGCTGTTTTAATATAGTCTTGGTGAATAACATCAAGCATCGAGCTACGCATTAAACGAGCCATAAAACTTAATGAACTAAAACTCAATGCAAAACCAGGCATTATATATTGAGAAAATCTATCAAATCCATAAGCGGGTAAAACTTTAAGTTGTACTGAAAATATAATTATCGATACAGTTGCCACAACAAAACTAGGCACAGCTATTCCCAAAGTTGCCGTAAGCATAACTGCACGGTCTTCCCATTTTCCATGTTTTAATGCAGCGATTACTCCAAAAAGAACTCCTATAGTAGTTGATATAAACATACTAAATAGCCCAAGTCGTAATGATACAGGAAAAGCTCTAATAATTGTTCCAGATACCGATTGTCCCAATTTTGTAAGTGAAGTACCTAAGTCGCCTCTAATTGCATTTTTTAGATAATTAACATATTGAACTGGTACTGGTTTATCGAGTCCATATTTTTTATTTAAGTTCTCAAGTGCTACTTTAGAAAGAGGTTTTTCACCAATGAATGGACCTCCAGGAACTGTATGCATCAAGAAAAATGTGATGGTTGCTATGGTAAAAAGTGTCAGCACAGAAATTACCAAACGTTTAAGTATGTAAGAAAGCATAATATACCCTTGAAATAGTATTAAAATAAAGTTATTTATTTTGTCCTAGTTATAAGTATAGTGTATGAAATCTTAATTGTCAATACTTTGTGTAGTTTTATTATTAGACTGTTGAATTATTGACTAGCTATTATATAATATTTAATTAGCTTTAGAGTATGTAGGAGGATGATATATGATTGAAAGATGTGAATGGGCTTCATCGCCACTAGAGATAAAATATCATGATGAAGAGTGGTGTGTGCCAAGATATGATGATAAAATATTATTTGAATTTTTAATACTTGAGGGCATGCAAGCTGGGCTTAGTTGGGCTATAATACTAAAAAAAAGAGAAAATATGCGAGAGGCATTCTCTAATTTTGACGTAATAGAAGTATCTAAATATGATGAAGATTATAAACAAAAATTATTAGAAAATGCTGGTATTATAAGAAATCGCTTAAAAATTAATGCTCTTGTAAATAATGCAATTAAATTTATCGAGGTACAAAAAGAGTATGGTAGTTTTTCTAATTATATTTGGAAATTTGTTGATAATAAACCAATACAAAACAATTGGAAGTTGATGAGTGAAATGCCAGCTTCAACTGAATTATCTGATAAAATAAGTAAAGACTTAAAAAAAATTGGGTTTAAATTTGTGGGCTCAACCATATGTTATTCATTAATGCAAGCCGTTGGAATGGTTAATGATCATATTATTACTTGTCCTAGACATGGCGAACTTTCAATATAAAAGAAGATAATTATTTCGATTGTTTCTTATTTTAATAATAACTATTTAGGAATTTTTACTATTTATAAAAGTAGAGGTTATAGATAGTACGCACTTGAACTCCGTACTAAAAGCATATAATTATAAAAAGAGAGGTTTTATGATAGATACTCACTTGCAACATCATACTAAAAGCGTATTAAAAAGTGGCGTAAAACTATTGCTAAAAATGGGGATTACACCAAATCAAGTCACCATATTAGGCTTAATTTTAGGATTAGGATCGGCTACTGCTATTGTAATGAATAACACAATCCTTGCTTTGATATTATTACTTTCCTCAGGATTATGTGATATTTTAGATGGTATTCTTGCACGAGAACAAGGTGGTGGCTCTTCCTTGGGTACACTAATGGATATTACTTTTGACAGAATTGTTGAAGTAGGAATTGTTATCGCATTAGGTTTTGCATATCCATATGGAATGTTTACAATGATGTTATTATTAGCATCTATTGTTATCTGTATCTCTGTTTTTTTGACAGCGGGTATTGTTGTTAATAAAGAAAGCCATAAAACATTTTTTTATGCCCCGGGTATTATGGAAAGAACAGAAGCTTTTATTTTATTTTCTTTATTAATTATTTTTCCTCAGTGGATTATTATTATTGGAACAGTTGGAGCACTATTAATTTTTGCGACAGGCGTGCAACGCTTTATATTAGTAGTAAAACATTTAAGTTAAGGAGACTATTATATGTCATCAGAAATAAAAAAATATGACGTCATCGTTATTGGTGGTGGAGCAGGTGGATTAACTTGTTCAATTGGTGCTGTGAAATTAAACAAAAAAGTGTTGCTTATAGAACGCCGTAAAATGGGTGGAGAATGTACTTGGAGCGGATGTGTTCCGTCAAAAGCGTTTATTCAATATAGTAAAGAAACTCACACAAACAAAGATGAAATTTTTAAAAAAGTAAGAGATGTTTCTGATAAAATTTATCTTCATGAAACTCCTGAATTATTAGAATCTTATGGTATTGATGTAGTGATTGGTGAGGCTCACTTTGAAGATGCTCATCATATTAAAGTA
>CAMQVF010000052.1 GCA_947038115.1 uncultured Spirochaetia bacterium | reverse complement strand
GCAAGATACTTGGCTAAATTTCATTATGGTCAGCAATTTATTAAGAATAAACCTCAAATTGAAGAATAATAAAAATGAGTAAAGTAAAAGTTAATTGTATAAAATCATTATATCCGACAACTAAATTTATATTTGTCCTTTGTTTTTCTATAGTGGTTATAGTCGTAAGTAATTATCATATACTAATAGGTATGTTTTTACTGCTTAATATTTTAGCGATATCTAGTCGGTCATATAAAATATTTATCACAACAGTTATAAAACAATTTACCGCCATTTTGATAATAGTCATAATAATGCAAGGTTTATTTCGCCCCGGTGGCACCATTCTCTTCAGTTTTTGGATACTCTCTATTAAACTTGAAGGCCTTTTATATGGTATTAACTTGGCTCTAATTATATTAAATATCGGTAGTGCATTACTATTATTTTTTCATACAACGCCAGTAAAAGATTTTGTCTTCGCATTAGAATATGGTGGGCTTTCTTCTAAGGCAGCATTTGTTGTACTCTCTACACTTCAAATGTTTACAGTATTAAAACTTAAATCGATAGTAATAATGAATGCCCAAAAATGTCGAGGCGTTGAAACCGAGGGTAATATAATTATAAGAGCAAAAGCATTTATACCTGTATTGCTACCTTTAATACTAAGTTCAATTGCTAGTACAGAAGAAAAAGCCTTGACGCTTGAAGCTCGTGGATTTTCTATCGAAACAAAAAGGTCATATCTCACTATGCTTGAAAAACAAAAAGTAGATAGAATATTACCTAAAGTATTTATAATTATAACAGTCTTAATAATAGTATGGAGAATAACATGTCTCTTATTGAAATAAATGATGCAACTTACACATACCCGACAGCTAACCGTCCATCGATAAAAAATCTATCCCTAAAAATAGAAGAAGGTAAATTCTATACAATTGTGGGTAAAAATGGAAGTGGAAAAAGCACTCTATGCAATATGATAAGAGGTTTTATTCCTAATTTCTATAAAGGAAAACTTAAAGGTGAAATTATATTTGATGGAAAAAATATAGAAGAATATTCTACTGGTGAATTAGCATTAAAAATTGGATATATATTTCAAAATCCATTCAATCAAATTACAGGTATTAAAGATACAGTTTTTGAAGAAGTTGCTTATGGACTCGAGAATTTTGGCGTTGAAAAAAAAGAAATTATAAGAAGAGTTAATGATGTTATGGAATTAACTGATATTACTCATTTAAGAAATGCAAATCCATTTGGGCTATCTGGTGGACAACAACAAAAAGTAGCACTCGCATCGATTATTATATTGAACCCTGATGTGCTTGTAATTGATGAACCTACATCTCAATTAGATCCTCATGGAACTGAACAAGTATTTAAAATAATAAAAAAATTGAAAGAAGAGAAAAAAACTATTATTCTAGCTGAACATAAAATGGACTTAATCATAGAATACACTGATGAAGTTATAATATTAGATGATGGTAAATTGCTAAATAGTGGAGATGTTAACAGCTTATTGTCGAATATCGATCTTCATAATCATGGTTGTCTAATTCCTCAAACAGGAATTTTAATGGCTGCATTAGAAAAAAATGGAATAAATATTGAGAATAAATCTATTAAATTTAATGATATGTTAAACTCAATTTCGAAAGTACTTAAAAAGGAAGAAAATTAATGTCTATCATACTAGAAAATATCGGCTATGCTTATGAAGATAGATTTAGAGTTTTGGATAATATTAATTTAGAAATTAAAGACAATGAAAATATTGCTATAATTGGACGAAATGGTGCTGGAAAAACTACAATGGTTAAACTTATTTGTGGACTATTAAAGCCTACAAATGGAAATATTATTATAGATGATATTAACATAAAAACCCTTACAACTGCTAAAGTGGCTAAAAATGTAGGATATGTATTTCAAAATCCTGACGATCAAATATTTCATAATACCGTCTATGGTGAAATTGCATTTGCCCCAAAAGTATTAAAATTTGATGAAGCCAAAACAAAAAAAGTAATTGACCAAGCAATAGAGATAACTCAAATTTCAGATATTTTAGATGAAAACCCATATGAACTTCCATTGTCAGTAAGAAAATTTGTAACTATCGCATCAGTGTTGTCGATGGATACTAAAGTTATAATACTTGATGAGCCCACTGCTGGTCAGGATTATAATGGAATAAAAATTTTAGAGAATATGCTTATAGAATTAAAAAAACTTGGAAAAACAGTAATAACAATAACTCATGACATGGAATTTGTTGCAAATAATTTTGATAATATAATAATAATGGCTGATAAAAAAATACTAAAACAGGGTAATAAAGAAAGTATTTTTGGAGATATTGAGTTACTAAATAAAAGTAATTTAAAACAACCTGTTATTGCTTCATTAGCTCATCAATTAGGAATAAAAAGTGATATAATAAAAATGGACGACTTTGTAGATTTTATAATAAAAAATAAGGTAGTACATGAATAATTATACAGTCATAGGTAGTATTAATATCGACTTAATCGCCAGAGTCAAAAATTTTCCAAAACCGGGACAAACAATAATAGGCGAGAAATTTGTGAAGTCATTTGGTGGCAAAGGTGCAAATCAGGCGGTTGCATTGGCTAGACTTGGAGCTTCAGTAAATATGATAGGCAGTGTTGGAGATGATATTTTTGGAGAAGAATATTTAAGCGAATTTCAAAATAATAATATAAATATCAAAGGCATTAAAAAAGAAAAAGAAAGCACTGGAATTGCTATGATTGAAGTCGATGAAAGTGGCAATAATCATATAATCGTTATACCCGGTGCGAATTATGAAATAGATAATAAATATATTGATTCTACAAACGAAATAATAAATACTTCTAGTGTGGCTTTATTGCAATTAGAAATTAAAATAGAGACAACATTATACGCATTAAAATATGCTAAAAGTCAAAATATAATTACAATACTCGACCCTGCTCCTGCTATTGAATTAGAAAATGAATTTTATAAATATACCGATTTTATTACACCAAATGAAACTGAAACTGAAATACTCACAGGGGTGATTCCTAAAGATATTGATTCTATAAGAAAAGCATCGGATATATTAATCAAAAAAGGTGCGACTAATATAATAATAAAATGCGGAAACAAAGGTGCTTATTATATAAATAAAAATGAAATCTACTTTATGCCTTCATATAAAGTTAACACCGTCGACACCACAGCCGCTGGCGATTCATTTAATGCGGGATTCGCTTATGGTGTATGTGAATATAAAGATTATAAATATGCATTAAAGTTTGCATGTGCAGTTGCTGCATTATCGACTTGTGGATATGGTGCACAAATGTCTATGCCTAATTTAAAAGAAGTGGAAAAACTTATAGAAGATAATAAAAATATAGACGTTATATCTTTATAAAATTAAAATCTCCAAAGCATCCATAAATCTAAATCAGCATCAAAGGCATGATTTAATTTTTGTCTATCTTCTTGCACCCTACTAATAGTTGAACCACCTGTATAACCTATCAAAGATACTGTAAAGTTTTGAAGCGGAGTAAGTTCGAAGCCTGCCTCAAACCCATAACTAAGACTATATTCATGATCTGTTTGATATAAATAAATTTCAGCCAAAACTCTAGGCATCCCATAAGTATAAATAGCACCAAACCTAGCCTCAACTTTATAAGGAACTAATACACTAAAAAATATACTATCAGTTGATATCTTTCCATTATTATCATACAAAACATTTCTATCAACTTCATCAGCAAAGCCTGCATCTATATCAGCACGAGATGACGAAATACCATATCTAAAATCAACTTCAAGTGGCATAGTCATAACAAAACTTGTACTATCAGGGTCTGTAAACATTATAGTACCAGCCAAGCTAATACCTACACTCATAGGAATTTTTCCAGAATTATCATTTGTAGGTTTAGCAAATGACACACCATAATGGGCTGAAATTGTAGCATTACTAACTATTCCACCTCTAAATAAAAATGTAAATGTTGGAGTTAAACTAAATGCTGAGCCCCCAGGAAACAAATCGGTTCGACCTGCTACAAATGAAACTGGAGTCGAGAAATAAAAGTCTGATGTAGACATTCCAAATGAAAGGGTGTGACTATGAGATATTCCTTCTATTCCAGATTCTGTATCACTAAAATCTAAGTTATATTGATAAGCTATTGCATAATCATAAAAAGAAAGACCTACAAATAATTTAGGTAAAAACTTAAATTGTCTGTTACCATTTCCTACTCTATCATAATTGTCAACTAGTGAAGTTAAATCTAAAATAGATATACCCAAATTCATAGGCATATTAACTTTGTCTTCAAATTCATAAATTAATTGAGCTCTATCACTACCAACTCTAAGTGAAGAAGAACCTTCTATTAAGTCTTGCATATTATCTTTATCTATTTCTATATCACTTTCAGCTGCGAATATAGAAGATGTAGTGCTTAGCATCAAAACTAAACATAGTAATATTTTTTTCATTTAATCTCCAAAATGTATAAATCAATCAATATATTTTATATGTTAAATTATTATTTTTCAAGAGTAATACTTTTTATATATGACAAGCAAGCTTCTTTCATACTCTCATCTTCATATGTAAACCAAGCAAGAAGTGCTATCTTACTTGAAGATAATGCTAAAACAAGCATGTAGTCGCCAGTATCTAAATATTTTTCATATAAAGAAGTTTTGAAACTATTGTTTTCAATATCGAATTTAACCTCTTTAGTGGTCTCATCATTTATATCTTCTATTTGTCTTATGATATATTCCATAATAGCTTCTGTATTTTCTTCTTCAAAAGAGTAAACCTCAAAAGCAATATAAAGTTTATCGTTTTTAAACTCTATTAATGTTTTATGATTTCTATATTTAGTCATCGACATAGGCATCACTATCGAGAAACCAGCAGAAAGTATGCTACGTCCAAACTCGCTTCTAAAACCAATTTCATTAATTTGAGAGCTCAAAACTCTTTCAGGTTTTCTAGCTTGAATTTCTTTAATCATAATATCATCGTCGATATAATTAGCTATGTCTCGCCAAATTGCCCAAGGATATGCAAAGCTAGTATCTGACTTATAAGCCATTTCAAAACTATATAATATTTTTCTGTATAAATCTTCTTCCAAGCTATCAATTGGCGATCTAAATGGATAGTAAAGCCAAATCATACTTAATGCACTTTTAAACCAAAATGATGCATCCATTGAAGAGTTTTCCCAAATAAAAAATTCATCAGCAAATTCTAGTAAATCATCATCGACAGAATTAGTAATGTCAAGAAAAAATGATTTGCCCCAATAGCCCAAAGGTGATAATGCGAAAAAATCTTTTTCTATTAAAGGATATCCATAAGGCATTGAAAGCATAAAGTTCGAAAACCCTTTATTAAAATGATTAATTAAATTTTCTGAATAATGCTTTAAAGATGTGGCAAAAAAAAGTTTTAAGTCATCAAAATTTCTCGTGGAAAAATATAAAGTTTTATCAGGAATCTCCTCATCTTCAGTCCATAAAATATCAAGCCTTTTAGCAAGTCTATCTAAAATACTTACAAAAAATGCATGATACCCAGCACCGAGTGAACCTGTATTAATACTAACCTTTAATTGATTATCTTCTTCAAAATCGAAATAGACAGGATCTGCCGCTGGATGAAATGAGTATACCAAAGACTTTGAGTTTATAATGTTATATTCAGAAAATAAAGCTATTGGATTTACTCTACTATCATTCAACGTAGCAAGGATAGCTTTAAATATTTTATCGTGACCTAGAGTGGCACGTTTTCTAGCAAATACCGTACGTACTATAAAATCTACATTCATTTCCCACACTCTTATTAGATAGAGATTATTCAATAATAACCGTTTTTTTAGTTTTTAGCAATAATATTTATCTAAATATAAATATATACTTTACATTTTAATATATTTCTGTATATTATATTATTAAAATTCAATATAAATGTAGGTAACCATTGAAAAAAATATATATTCTATCAATCTTAATCTTATCATCTCTATCATGCACTGATAATGCAAAGGCTAGTGAAATAGATAACAAAACAGACTTTAGTAAAAAAAATGCATTTGAGTATGTAAAAAAACAAACAGATATGGGCTCTCGATATTATGGAAGTGATGCTCATAAAAATGTAAAAATATTCTTAAAAGAAACAATAAACTCTTTTGGATATAATTCCTTAAGTCATAATTTTGATGCCCCATATATAAAAGACAGAAAGGGTGAAAATATATATGCATTCTTAAAAGGTAAGAGTGATAAATATATAGTAATAAGCACTCATTTCGACTCGAGAAGTATTGCAGAAAAAGACCCAAACCCATTTGATAGAAATGACCCAATATCAGGTGCTAATGATGGAGCAAGCTCTACCGCTGTTGTTTTGGAACTTATGAGAGTACTTAAACAATATGAAAATGAATTACCTTATTCTGTAGCATTTGTATTTTTTGACCTAGAAGATGATGGTGGGCTATTTAATATTGATGGAGAAAGTTTTACACAAACAGATTGGATTCAAGGTAGCATTGCATTTGCTAATGATAATATTATCCCAAGTGATCAAATATATTTTGGGATACTGCTTGATATGGTAGGATCATTTGACCCTGAATTTAAATATGAAAGTTATGCTTATACAAAAAATGGATATATCTATAATTATGTTTGGAGTACAGCAAAAAAACTTGGTTACTCTAATGAATTTATTAATAAACAATATGGTGTTATAGTGGATGATCACACTCCTTTTCTTGAACTTAATATTCCATTCATTGATATAATCGATATGAATTATAGCTATCATCATACACAAGCAGATACTATCGATAAAATAAGTGAAGACTCTCTTTATAAAGTTGGGAGCTTGGTTGAATATATAATAAAAAATACTGATGATATAAAAAATTATTAGTATACTTTACAAATTAAATTTATAGGAAATTTTATGATAGAAAATATGACATATTATAAAGAAAAAATAGAGAACTTAGTTAATGCAAATGTTTTAGTTATAGGTGATATTATATTAGATAAATTTATATACGGAGATGTTTTAAGAATTTCTCCTGAAGCACCTGTTCCTGTATTGCATGTTAATCATGAAGAAAACTATATTGGTGGTGCTGGGAATGTCGCTAGAAATATTGCTACTATCTTAGATAAAAAAAATATAAAAACAAATGGTAAAATTAATTTAATAGGAATTGTTGGAGATGATGATTCTTCTCTGTTAATAAAAGAGGAGATGAATAATTACAGCATAGATAACTCAAGTATTATAATTGATAAAACTCACCCCACTATCACAAAGACAAGAATAGTCGCTTCAACACAACAAATTGTAAGAATGGACGAAGAAGACTTGACTCCGTTTAATAATGATATTGAAGTTAAAATAAAAAATGAAATTAATAAATATATAGATGATTGCAATGTCGTTATAATTAGCGATTATGGCAAAGGTGTTATAACAAAAGATATGGCAGAATATATCATTAAACTTTCTATTTCAAAAAATAAAAAAGTGCTGGTTGACCCTGTGGTTAAACATTTTAATTATTATCAAAATGCAACATTAATGACACCCAATTTAAAAGAAGCCATTGAAGGTGTCGACTTTAATATGCAAAGTAATGAATATAAAATAGATAAAATAAATGAACTTGGAAATTTAATAAAATCAAAATTGAGCTTAGAAAATTTAATGATTACACTAAGTGCTCATGGAATGGCATTATTTTCAGACGATATTAAAATAGAAGATAGCAAGCCTTATATAATTTCAACTAAAGCAAAAACAGTCTTTGATGTTTCAGGTGCTGGTGATACTGTCATTGCTATTGTTGCTATGTGCCTATCTACAGGGTGTTCTTTTGTAGAGGCAGCACATATTGCGAATATTGCGGCAGGAGTCGTTGTGGGCAAGAGAGGAACATCTACATTAACACTAAAAGAGATTGAAAATGAATTATAAAATAACAATAGCATTACTTATAACAATATTTAGTATTTCATGTTTACCAAAACCTGTATTAAATAAAAATAAAAAAATCGCCAGTATCGATTTATCAAAAGATATAAACATTTATCAAAATGAAGATATCGATTTAAGTATATCTAAAATATATAGTAAAAATAATTCATACTATTTTGGGGACTTCTATTACGCCACTGATGATAATATTTATATGCTAGACATAAAAAATAAACAAATAATAGATATAGATAGAAGTAATACAAAATTATTAATACCAGTAAGTTATGACGGAATGGAGACTTCTTCAATAGAATTAGTCGATGATGATAACAATATTTATATAACAAGAAATGCATCAAGAATTATAGAAAATTTGAAAGAGTCATCAAGAATAATAACGAGAGACCTTGATAATCCAGAAGTTGAAGGTGAAGCGAAATTACAAGAAACAATATATGAAGTTACTACAAACTATATAAAAGCAGATACAATATCTTTAACCAAATTAGATAGTAATGGCAATGTACTATTAGACATTCCAAGTATAGGCAGAGATGATGATAAAACGTCAATATTAAAAATTATTTCAACAACCAATTTTGGATTTGCTGTATTAAAAAGTGTCGACTCAATCTCACATCTTGATACTTATAATAGAGATGGAAAAATAGAAGACACTATCAACTTATCAGAAATAGAAACACTCAATATGGAAAAGAATTCATATAGCGAGATTACTGATATCGTATTTATGCCTGACAAAAATTTATTTGCCATTCTCGTAATTTATGTAGAAGATGGCATGCATACAAAAAATATAATATACACAATTAATAGTGATACATTAAAATTAAATAAAAATTATGATATCCCTGCTGATAGTTCTAATATGCCAATAGGTATCACAAAACAAGGAACTATAATATCATCGGGTTCTGATGCCTCTGGAGATTTTTTGATTAAGTCTAATCCATTTCGACAACAAAAAGCTATAAAAGAATATTTAGTAAATGATGGTACAATAAGAAAATTAGAGACATTTGATACTGGTGTTTATGGTTTTAATTTGAAAGATGATATTGCCACATTTTATATTTATTAACTAATTAGAAATTAATGGCTTAACAAAACTCAATATATTATTATGTATTTCGTCAATGCTTAGTGATGCATCAATATGTATAAATTTATTCCCTTGAAATTTTTTAAATATTAAATCGACTTTTTCTAAATAAGATTTATTTTCAAGTAAATTAGTTGCCCCACGTGATGCTTCAATTCGCTTCAAGCATTTGTCAATTTCAAAATTAAAAATAAAAACCAAGTCAGGTTCTATAATAAAGTCGGCATGAAGAGATTTTATTTTTTCAATATCATAACCTCTAGCCCCTTGATAAGCAATGCTCGAATAATAGTATCTATCTAAAACAACAACTTTACCCTCATTAAGCCAAGGAGTCATATCACATTCAATATGCATTTTTCTATCTAAAATAAATAAATCAAGCTCTTCATCAATTGTTAATCTATTTGAAGAAAATGAGTCTCTAAGTTTTTTTCCATACTCTCGGTTAGTAGGCTCAAATGTATACTCGCTATTGAAACCTAGAGTCTTAAGTTTTTCACTCAAAAGTTTTGCTTGCGTCGATTTGCCCGACCCATCAATGCCTTCGAATACTATTAATTTACCATTCATTTTATTTTCTCTAAAAAATTATTTTATCTAATCTTTAATGTAGCCATACCAATAATAGCGACAATTATACCTATAATATAAAATCTAAAAACTACTTGTGTTTCAGCCCAACCCTTCTTTTCAAAATGATGATGAAGTGGTGACATTAAAAATACTCTTTTACCAAACACCTTAAAAGAAAAAACTTGAATAACAACACTAGCAGCCTCCGCCACATAAACAGCACCAATTATAACCAAAAGTAATTCATGTTTAATAAAAAGAGCAATTATACCTAATACTCCACCAAGAGATAAACTTCCGACATCGCCCATAAAAATTTCTGCAGGATGTGCATTAAACCATAAAAATCCTAAAGAAGCTCCAATTAATGCAGCGATAAAAACTGTAATCTCACCCGCATCAACTACATAAGGAATTTTTAAATATGAAGCAATAACTGAATTCCCTGTAACATAAGATAAAAGAGCTAATGCAATAGACATAATAATTAAAAGACCAATGGCAAGACCGTCGAGGCCATCTGTTAGATTTACAGCATTGCTCATGCTTGTTACTACAAATATTGAAAATGGTATGTATAAAATATGCAAGTCAAAATATATTGTGCTTGCAAATGGTAAAAATATATTTGAAGATGAAACTTGAGCCACTCTAACCGCTTCTAAAATACCTTTCCCCGAATTAAACTGTAATGACATAAGATAGGTTGATGCATCAAAATAATAAAGAAAAATACCAATGACAGTTCCAACAATTACTTGAGCGAGTATTTTATACCTGCCATTCAAGCCTTTAGAATTTTTATATTTTATCTTTAAATAATCATCTAAAAATCCAAATACTGCTAAAAATATTAAAGAAAGTAAAAGCAAAATTATCTTAAAATTATCAAGCTTCGCCCATAGTAAAACGCTTGTAGTTAAACTAAATATAATAAATATTCCACCCATAGTCGGCGTACCAGCTTTTGAATGATGAGTTTCAGGGCCATCATCTCTAATTACTTGCCCAAAGTTAAGCGCTCTAAGTTTGCCTATAAAGTAAGGTGTAATAACTAGTATCAATACTAAGGCTGTTGCTACTGCCCCTGCACTTCTGAATGTAATATATCTAAAAACATTAAAAATAAAAAATTGTTCTCTTAAAGGAAAAAGTAACTCGTATAACATTTATATACTGCTCCATAAGTATTAATTTAAATAGAATATAATAGATTACTCGTTTTGTAAAGTATTTAGAGATTTACTCTAGCTAAAGATAAAGTTAAGAATGTAAAAATTTATATGCTTTTCTTGACTTATAAACAAAGAGTGATATTATATGATTAGGCATTATTTATGAAAAATAATATTTTATGTTTAGCTTTTATATTAATAATATTTATAGTCGGTATATTTATTAAAGCAAATTATAAAGATGACGTCAATGATAGTATAAGTATTATAAAAATTGAGATGAAAGGTCAAGTTCAATTTCCAGGCACTTATTATGTTAGATATGGAGTTTCTTTGGCTGAAATGCTTGACGAATGCGGAGGTATTACTAGTATGGGAAGTCTGCCTGACGGTTTCGATTACAACGCCCCTATTTATAATAATATGACAATAGTTATACCTCGTAAACATATACTTAGAAAAAATTTGTACGAAGAGAAATGATATAGTGACTAAAACAAGAACTAATATTTTTGAAAATAAAGATATTAATAATGACCTTGATGAGTATATATTAGATACTGTTATAAGTTATTCTATAAAGGATGTAGATAACTATCAAGTTCCAATTATAGATATAGGTGAGTATGACAACATTGTCCAAAATGAAAGTGATATTATAAGCTTAAACGAAGAGCATTCAAAAGAAGATATATTCAATATAAAAAATAATATATCAGAAATAAAAAATGATAGTTCTCGATTTAGCAGTGTTAATAATTTTGTATATAATATAAATTTGAGAGAGGAGGCAGCCCTAGGGTTGAATAAAAATATGCAAGACGGTATAAAAACTTTAGAAATAACTAATAACGAAAACAATGCTATAGAAGAAATAATTAATGATGAGGCCACTGAAGTTGTAGAACTTTCGGGGCTAGATATTGATTGTATTGTAACAAGACATCAATATGCTGACCCTAAAAATGATGAGTGGGCTTTTAAAAAACAAATTCATGAAAATGATGAGGTCGTCCAATTCGGTCAAGAATTTAAAAAGAGTGAACCATCTTCAGATAATGAAAACATAAACGATGACTTAAATAAAGAGTGGAAATATCAAAATAAAAATGTTGATAATCAAGAAGT
>CAMQVF010000051.1 GCA_947038115.1 uncultured Spirochaetia bacterium | reverse complement strand
AAACAATTTAGTAGAAATTAAAGCCTCAGCAAAAAGCCTAGGCACCCCATCGAGTACAGCAAATTTCTCCTCCAATGCTTGATTCGTCACTTGAAATGGCATGACGATAATACTTTGAGGATATAAAATAGCGAATATAAATATAAAAATAAATAATGTTTTTTTTAGCACTTGAGAATTAAACCTTCAATTTAATTGTAATTTTTATCAATTTCTTCTAAAGATTTATATGCCTTGAAAATACAAACAGATAAAAAAGTCAAAGAACAAACAGATAAAAATATCATTACATGTTTTTTTTTCATAAAATAACTCCTTTAGATATAATATATTATACAATAAGTATATATGAAAATCAAGATAAACGGAATATCTTTCTATATATAACAAAAAATAAATTGACTTTTTTTATTATTATTATAAAATACGTTAACATATTACGCCCACTTAGCTCAGCTGGTAGAGCATCACCATGGTAAGGTGAGGGTCGTCGGTTCGAATCCGATAGTGGGCTATCTTTTTATCACTTATCTAAAACGAGGATTTATGAAATATAGATTTTTAAAAGTATTTTTAGTACTTATCTTAATAGCCCCTTCTTTATTTTCAAACAGTCGACAATTATACTATGTCAATGCAGAGACATATAAATCATACCAAGAATTTTTACGTGGCGTGCATTATTTTAATCAAGAACGTTATGAAGCTTCAATTGAGAGCTTTAAGGCTTCACTAGACGCTAATCCAACCGATAAATTTATCAGATACTGGTATAGCCGTGCATTATATAAAAATGGTTATATGGCTTTAAGTGTTAATGAATGGAGCAACCTAGAAAGAATGGGCTATACTGACCCTATCATACTATCTAAACTTGAGAAATATTCTACAATACCATCAGAAAAAACTAAAGAAGAAATTTTTAGTAATTTTATCTATATTAAGTCTTTTTCTACAGATGCAGACTTCTTGAAAAATATAAATCAACCCATTGAAATTAAAATGGTTAAAGATGGTCGAATGTTTGTTTTAGACTATAGTGACTCTGCATTAAAAATATTTGATGTCAATGGCGATATGATTCAAAAAATAGGCAAAGCTAAACGTACAGAGATACCTCAAAAAAACTGGTTTATGAAAACATTACAGTTTCTATCACGAACATATCCTTACAAAAACATGAAGAACCCTAGGTCATTCGACATGAATTCACGAAATGATATTTATATAGCAAATACTGGTGGCGATAATATTTTGAAGTTTGATGAACGTGGCGAGTATATTAAAACTTTAGGAATAAGCGGAGTGAGCAATGGTGCTTTTTTAGGTCCTTCTTCCATTTTTATAGACAATGATGATAAAGTATATATCGCTGATACTGGCAATAATAGAGTGTCAATTTACAATTCAAATGACGAGTTCATATTAAATTTCGGCAAAGCTGGCGAAGAAGAAGGCGAATTGTTTAGACCTTCTGGCATCGCTGTAAGAAATGGCATTGTTTATGTGGCTGATACTGGCAATAAAAGAATTAGCGCTTTTGATATTTATGGCAATTATATAAAATCGATAGAAAACCCTAACTTTCATGAGCCTCGTGGGTTATCATTCGATACTGATGGAAATTTATTTGTTGCCGATGGAAAAAGAGTTTATTATTATAATATAGCCGATGACAAATTTACAGTGTTTCAAAACTCTGAACGCTATGCGACTACGCCAATTTCTGTTTCTGAAGGCGATGACGAATCGATTTATATAGCCGACTTTTTATCGGGCAAAATTGATGTGTTTACAAGAAAAGAACAATATTATGCTAACTTAGATGTCTTTGTCGACAGAAGTTACTTAAGCTCTTTTCCTTCTGTTGTGCTATCTGTAACTGTAAGAGATAGGCTTGGAAATGGCGTCAAAGGGCTTACCGATGAAAACTTTTTTGTAATTGAAAATGGATTAGTTAATCAACGAACAGCATTTTATACGTCACCTGAAACTGATAAAAATAGATTTATATATTTAATTGAAGATTCGAGTAATACAGCACCGTATCAAGATAGAATGAAAGAAGAAATAAATAATTTTACTCAAGCACTTTCGCCTGATGATGAAGTTTTGGTTATTCATTATAATGATGAAATTAGAACAACCCATAATTATTATTTATCAAGATCTCAAATAACTGAAAATGTTAATGATTTTACGTCAACAGGTGGAATAAACTCACTAACTCAAGCAGTTTATGATGCCATCAGACTTTCAGGCACAAGTTTTAAAAAGACTTCGATAATACATTTTACCGCATCAAGCACAGATATTGAATCTATAGAATTTAATAATATACGCTTTGGTGAACTTGCATCCTTTGCTAAAAATAATGCAGTCTCAATTTCACATGTTTATGTTGGTGAAGAGGATTCTAATTATTTTTATAATATTTTAGTGGATGAAACTTATGGTAAAAATATTGACGCTAAAAAATCTATAAATTATATAGAAGAAATTAATGAAATAAAAAGTATAGACTTTGGAAAATACTATATAAGATATAACTCAGACAAGGTAGCAAACCAAATAGGCGACTACCGTTCTGTGTTCGTTCGTGTGCAATTCAGAGATATGTATGGTGAAGAAGAATCGGGATATGTAGTTCCTTAAAACTATTTTACCAATTCCGTTTTACTTCATTTAATATACCTTCTGTTATTCTTAGAGTTTTCAAATCGTCTTCTATCGAAACCAAAGGTGTTTCTTCTTTTAGAATACATTTAGCGAAATGAGTAACTTCCAATTTAAGAGGATTATCTCTGTGTACAAAGACACGCTCAATTGTCGACTCTTGTCTATAATTGATTCCGCCAAATAATTTGATATTACTTTTTGAAGTCGCTTGTCTATGTATTGTTATATCTTGAGTTGCATAATCTAAAATAAAATAGGCATCGCTTGAACTTATAGAAAGTGTTCTTATTTTTTCTTCGGTTATTCTACTAGCACTTATTGTAGCCACAGTATTATTTTCAAACTCAAGTAAAGCACTTGCAACATCTTCATGCTTAGTTCTTATTCGTTTACCCGAAGCATGATAGCTTATAACGGGCTTACCAACAAATGAAGTAACAATATCAATATCATGAATCATTATATCAAAAATAACACCGACATCAGTTATTCTATCGCTAAAAGGTGAAAGCCTTCTTGTTTCGATTAAAATTGGATCATCAACAATTCTTTTTAGATTTCTCACAGCGCCATTAAAACGCTCAACATGACCTACTTGGAAAATCACTTTATGTTTTTCTATAAGCTCGCTAAGTTCTAATGCTTGAGCAAATGTTTCTGTCATAGGTTTCTCGACTAAAACATGTTTGCCCTTCTCTATTGCCTTTTTAGAAATTTCAAAGTGAGTTATAGTAGGGCTTGCTATTATTAGAGCATCACTTTCATTTAGAAGAGCATCAATACTCTCAAAAGATTTAAGATCATAATAAGATGAAATCTCGGTTGAAGAATTATTATCGATATCATAGACACCCGATAAAATAATATCATCAATTTGATTTATAACATTAATATGAAAACGTCCCATTCTGCCAAGTCCGACAACACCTATTCTAACTTTATTCATAGTAATAATTCCTTTTATATAGAGCAAAATATTTTCTAGCTTTATATATAAAGGATTATAAACAAATAATGAAAAAAGTCAAAAAAATACTAATATGATTTCGTATTTATTCGATACTTTATCTAAGGTTTAATTTAAACTGATAATAGTCTTTTAAGGAGTGCTCACGGATGACAAGCTCATTTTTTGGTATTGAGATGGGAAAACGCTCATTACAACAATTTAAAACCGCATTGGAAGTTACTGGAAACAATATAAATAATGTCTCTACTAAAGGCTACTCAAGACAAAGAGTGGTGATGAGTTCATTTGACAAACCACTTGAACAGCCTTCACTTAATAGAGCAGAAAGAGCAGGTCAACTCGGTCAAGGGGCTGAAATTACCGCTATAGAAAGAGTGAGAGACCAGTTTATCGACTCGAGAATTGGTGTTGAACTTGGATCTAGTTCTTATTGGGACACAAAATTTACATATTTAAATCAAGTGGAAGCAATTTATAATGAACCTAGTGACTTAAACTTAAGAAGTGACTTAGACGCTTTTTGGCAGGGCTGGCAGGATATGGCAGATAACCCAACTGAAAGAGCTACTCGTTTTGTCGTAATCGAACGTGCCGAGAGACTTAATTCTACATTAAATCAAATGCATGGTCAGATGAGCGATATACGTAATAATATTAACACTATGGTCGAGGCTAAAGTTAAACGTGTAAATGAAATAGCGAATACTATTAAAAGTTTAAACATGGAAATCTCGAAGCAACAAGCTATGGGACAAAGCCCTAATGACTTTTTAGATAGACGTGATTTGCTTATTGATGAGCTATCTTCACTTGCAAATATTTCAGTTAAGTCGGTTGATCCTGATGAAACTATAATTTATATTGGCAGTAGACATTTAATACAAGGTGGCATTGTGAGCCCTCTTGAGATTAATAGAAATGCTGAAAATGAAGGCATGTTCGATGTCGATTGGCAAATTGATGGTGCGGCTACTCAATTCGAGAGTGGTGAACTTAAAGCGCTTTTAGAATTGCGTGATACCGACTTAGTTCAAGCTATTAATGACTTAAACACTTTTGCGATAAATTTAAGTGATTCTGTAAATGAAATTCATAGAGATGGTTTTGGACTTAATCAAGAGACTGGAGTTAATTTCTTTTCTATGACACCTATAACTACGAATGTTAATGGTAATTATGATATAAATGAAGATGGTGCTGATGATGCCACTATGTTATTTAAAATTTCTGGAGTGAATGCCGTTGATACAAATGCTCCTGTGGGTGCTAATGGTACTCTTACTCTTGGATCAATTTCAAGAGATGGCGAGAACATAACTATCGACTATACTGAGGGCATGAAATTACAAGATCTTATTGATAGAGTTAACTCAAGTCAAGCTAATGTGTCTGCTTATGTTGACCATAGAGATAGATTAATATTTAAAGCACGTGCTTTTGATGATTATCTTGCTCCTAATTATTATATTAAGCATGTTGAAGATTCTGGTCAATTGCTGACTGGAATTGCTGGAATGCTTAACAATTCTGGTGCTGATGCTGCTTTCAATTTTAATCAGGCTGATCAGATAAATCAGCTTGCAGGTGATGGCCGTAATTATTCAGTTTCACCCTATCGTAGCCCTGCAGAGGCTATTAGAGTGAGTGAGACTATTAGAACAGATACGAATTTTATTGCAGCTTCTTCAGGAATAGACACTGATGGTCAAGGAAGTTTGAACAAGTGGAATGGTGTTGGTGATAATGCTAATGCTTTGGCTGTTGCTAATTTGCGTTTCAAAGAGATGATGGTCGATTCTCATTCAACTTTCAATGACTTCTACACTGGAAGTATTGCTAGAATAGCCGCAAGAACAGAGACTGCTAATACCGAAGTTCAAAAACAAGAGATTGTTATTAGTTATTTGGAAGGATTGAGACAGTCTGTTTCTGGTGTTAATTTAGATGAAGAGATGGCACAAATGGTTATGTATCAACATGGTTATAATGCATCTGCTAGAATTGTTAGTATGATGGATCAATTACTTGATACAATTATAAACCGAATGGGCGCATAAATAAATAGTTTTCAAATAAAAAAAGAGTCTTTCTATAAGGCTCTTTTTTTATTTAAATATAGACTTTACAGAAATTATATATTATGGTATTATGTTTACCTATGATATTAGATACAATAAAACAATTATTATCAATTTTAGCAAAAAAGAAAAAAATAGCAATTATAATTACAATAGTATGGGTTATTATTGTTTTAAGTTTTGGTGTATTTAGAGGAATGAAAAATAGATCAAGAGCGATAATTATTAATCCTGATGACTATAATATCGAATTAAAACAGAATGTTGGAAAATTAGATGAAGAATATAATACAGGTCAGTTGCTTTCAGTTAAAAACAACTTGACACTTTTTGAAATTAATCAATCGAAAAATTATTATGAAAAAAGAAAAAAGATTACAGGAGATAAATAAGTGATGAAAAATGTGGTTTGTATTTTAATTATGTTTACTCTAAGTCTTTATGCCAATAGCAATGAAAGTATAAATACTATTACTTTGATAAATGATCAAATTGTAACAAATATGGTTGAAACTGAGAAAAAAAATGATAGTGCATATGAAATTATAAAGAGAACAAGCTTACCTATTAATAAAGAGTTTTCTATTAAAGTTACGACACCAAATTTGAATGAATATATCAAAATAACTAGCTTTTCTGAAAATATCGATTTCATTCGTTTTACTCGTGACAAGACAAATTCATTAATTACTTTTAGAACATTGGCTAATGGATCAGCTAAACTTAATTTTCAAGTTGACAATAAAGATGCTGTAGTTAGAAAATATTTCTACACTATAAATATCACAAATGTTATAGAACAAAATAATCAATTTAGTCAAAGTAAAAATATACCGATTAAAAACGCCAAACCTCGCAAAGAATCTATATCAAAGACAATTCCACTAGCAAAAGCTCGCTTTCTAAACACAACAACGCCTAATACTGAAATAGTTAGTGAAGATAAAAAATTATACGAAATGGCTTTAGACTTAGAAAACTCGATGAACTATGATGAAGCATTAAAAATATATAGCAACATATCGACAGTTTATACCAACTCGCCATATAAAATTGAGAGCATGATAAAAACAGCTAATATATACAATAGGCAAAATAATTCTGATAATGCAATAGCGAAATATAAAGAAATATCGGATGATAAAACAGCAACAGCAGATCAAAAAGCTAATTCAATATATGACATGGGCACCACATTAAAAAAGCAAAATAAAGATAAAGAAGCAATGGTCGAGTTTCTTAAAGTAATATATTTGTATCCAGAAACAAAAAGTGCTTATAATTCTTCTTTCGATTATGCTGACAGCCTAAATAATACTGGCGATTTGTCGGCAGGCTTCGAGATTTTATCTAAGTCATTGAGTGATGATACTGATTTTGAAAAACGACCAGAGGCATTAATATTACTAGCTAAAATGTATGAATATGGTGACCCAACAATTAGAGATTATCAAAAATCATATGAAACATATTCAAAATACTTGGAAGAATTTCCAAACAGTAGACAAGCAAAAGAAGCTTATGATAGACAATTATTTCTGCAAAGAAACTTCATAAATATTCGATAATAAGTAAGTAGCAAGTTTTTAATTTACTACTTACTCTAATTTTTTATATCGCTTTTATATTACTTTCTAATATATTATTTTTTAATGCATTCTTTGCTTTAAGCTCTTCTTTAGCAGATTTCGTGAAAAACTCAAGCCTATTCACTGTGTTCACTTCACTAATACCAGCGTCCATGTCTAAATATAAAAGATTAAGCGATGGATAAAGAGTTTTTACTCTAGTCTCAATTCCACGTGCGATAATATGATTAGCTATGCAACCAAATGGCTGAAGACATAAAATATTATTAACATTGTCAGACGCAAACGTAGCGATTTCTCCAGGCAAAAGCCAACCCTCACCAAATTGATTAGTAAGTGCAGTAATTTCACTTGCCTTCTCAGCCAATTCACGAACATAATGAGCTTTTCTAAAACCTTTAAAGTTCGACATAATATCATTCATGCTATCAACTCTTTTATTAATAATTTTCTCTAAAATCTTAGATGTATGATAAGTCATAAAAGAAACACTTCTAGCATTCGACTCTCTATTGATTTGAGCATTAATAACACCTTGTGTGAAAAAATCAAACATAGGTGGCACAATAACCTCAATTCCTTTATTCATTAACCAATCAACGACAAATCCATTTGAAAACGAATTATACTTTACATAAATCTCACCGACAAGTCCTGCTTTAGGATATTCGATATTATCAGTATCAATTGCATTAAACTCATTTATCGCTTGTTTTATCAATTTACTAGTCGCTTTTGAGTTAAAGTTTTTAGGATGAAGACCTATATATTTATTAGCAACCTCTTTAGCCCGACCCTTCTCAACCTCACGAACAGCAATATAATGATACATTGAAGATATTGAATCGATAAAAGGAGTGGCAACCAAACCTTGTTTTACTAAATCAGTAAAGCTTAATGAAAACCCGGGTTGTTCATTTGACACAGAAAGCCCCATAGTTACTACAGGCACATTTTGAAACCCTGCATTCACTAAACCTCTTTTGAGAAGTGAAGCATAATTACTTGCCCTACACTGCCCACCAGTTTGTGAAATGACAACCGACACATTATTAATATCATATTTACCCGATTGTAATGCCTTAATAAAATCACCGATTACAATAGTCGCAGGATAACAAATATCATGATTAGTGTATCTAAGCCCAACTTCGATAGACATCGCATCCGATGGCGGCAAAGTTACAGCATTATATTTTTTACTAATTAATGTATTAAGAATTGGATCTTGAAACTCAGAAAAATTTGGAGCGAGAACAATTCGTTTTTCACCCTTTTTAAATATGCTAGTATAAGTCCGTTTAACTCCAGTTCGTTTATAGTTTTTACCTTTAATTTTCATGCTCTCGACAAGAGATCTAATTCTAAGTTTTATACTACCCGGGCTTGTTATTTCATCAACTTTTACAAGTGTGAGATTTTTACCTACTTCATTGAGAATAGCTTTAATCTCATCTGAAGTAGTCGCATCAGGACCACAACCAAAACTATTAATTTGCACAACTTCCAAGTTCATATCAGTTTGTTCTCGAGCCCATATTGCCGCATTAAACATTTTATTAGGATATTCCCACTGTGTGAGCACTTGAATGTCGCCTAAAGATTTATCAACTGAAACAGCTTCTTCGGTTATTACATTAATACCAAATGAGCTTATAATATCAGAAATTTTATGGCTGATAAGTGGATCAATATGATATGGACGGCTTATCAAAAGTATAGTAGGTTTGTTTTTACTTTTAGAATCTTCCATTATTGCCGCAGCTTCTTTTTTTACTTCATTATGAACCCGCTCTTGTTCGGCTATTCCTTTTTTAAATGCTTTTTTAAATATTTTTTTATCGACTCCTAAAAGTTTGACAAAATAAGATTCACAACCACTATATAAAAGTTTCTCATTCAAAAAACTTATAACAGGAGCATCGAAAGCAATTCCATATTTTCCAAATGGATTTATAGCACTTCTGATAACATCAGGATAGCCTGTAACAACAGGGCAATTATAACTATTGGCAGAATCATTATTATTTTGCTTTTCTAAAACAACTGAAGGATAAAATATTCTGTCAACATTCGATTCTATCAAGTCATAAATATGCCCATTAGCAATTTTCGCTGGAAAACAAATATTATCACTCATCACAGTTCCAGAACCTTTGTCGGCTATTGCCATGCTAGACGGCTTTGAAAGTGTGATATTATATCCCGATTCTATAAAAAGAGTTACCCAAAATGGAAAGTTTTGATACATATTAAGCACACGAGGAATACCAATTGTGCCTCTAATATTACTATGCTCTGTAGCAAGCGGTCTATCAAAAAGCAAAGACAATTTCTTTTTAGTCATATCAAGCCCTGCGAGCTTCTCACCACTGCCTTTATTTGAAAATATTTTTTCGCATTTATTTCCAGTAAAAAATGACTTAGCATCTCTAAACTTTATTTTAGTTACAGTACATATATTCTCACAACCCTTGCAAACAACTTGATGTCTTTCATAATCTTTTGCGACATCTATATTCTCGATGCCTATAAAAGTTGAAGTGAAATTATTATTCGACTTCTCCATTTCTATTTTATAATTATCCAAAGCCATTAAAGCACATCCCAATGCCCCCATAAGCTCAGAAATATCAGGGCGTATAACTTCTCTGCCCAAAAACTTCTCAACCGAACGAAGCACAGAAGCGTTTTTAAATGTGCCACCTTGAACCACGATATTCTCACCCAAAATAGAATTGTCTGTTATTTTAAGCACTTTTGTAAAACAGTTTAATGTAACACTCATCGCAAGACCAGCCGAAATATCGGCAATAGTCGAACCTTCTCGTAGAGACTGCTTAACTTTACTATTCATAAACACAGTGCAACGACTGCCCAAATCGCAAGGGTTTTCACTTTCACAAGCCATTTCTGCAAAATCAGAAACACTATAACCCATTCCTCGTGCAAATGTTTCTATAAATGAGCCACAACCTGAAGAGCATGCCTCGTTAATTTCAATATTTTCTATTATTCCATCTTTTATAAAAATAGCTTTCATATCTTGACCACCAATATCAAGAATAAAGCTAACATTTTTGTCGAAATACTTAGCACCTCTGTAATGAGCCATAGTTTCAACAATGCCATAGTCCATCTTAAAAGACGCCTTTATTAAATCTTCACCATAGCCAGTGACAGCCGTGCCTACTATATTAATATTTACATTCTCATTTTCAATTTCTTGTTTTATTTCTTTAAGGCCTAAACTTACAGCCTCAATAGGGTTTCCATTATTATTTCTATAGTGAGTAAGAACTACATTGCCTTCATCATTTGTAATAACAATTTTTGTCGTAGTCGAACCCGAATCGATACCTAAAAAACAATCCTTACCGCAAACACTTTTAAGCGAAACTGACTTCACTTTATGTTTTTCATGTCTCTGTTTCCACTCATTAAACTCTTCTTTAGAAGCGAATAATGCCTTTTTATCATAGATGTTTTTTACAACTTTACCTTGTGGAATACTCGACACCAATTTAATCAAATCACTCACACTAATCATAGTCTGGTCATCATGGTCACTCAATGCACAACCAATGGCTGAAATAAGCTCAGGATGCTCAACATTATAAACATCATCTTCGCTAGCATTTAGAACCGACAAAAACATTTTTCTAAGCTCTGGTAAAAACGTAAAAGGACCACCAGTAAATAAAACCTTTGGTCGAATTTCAAAACCCTTGGCAAGTGTATTTATTGTTTGAAATGCCACAGCTGAAAATATACTCTTAGCGATATCCTCTTTGGGAACATCTCGGCTCACCAAAGTTTGCACATCGGTTTTAGCGAAAACTCCACAACGGCTTGCTATTGGATATACTGAAGTTGCTTTTTGTGCCAATGGAGAAAGCTCACTAGGCGTAATATTAAGAAGAGTTGCCATTTGATCGATAAAAGCACCTGTACCGCCAGCACAGTTTCCATTCATTCGAATATCTGCTTTAAAGTCATCATTAAAAACGATAATTTTAGCGTCTTCACCGCCAATATCAATTAACGTCTTACAATACGGATACATTTTTCTTATCGCATTTGATGATGCTATAACCTCTTGCACAAAACCTATATTTGTTTTTTCGGAGATTCCTAAACCAGCTGTTCCAGTGATGGCAAGTCTAAGATTTATATCACCATGTGTATGTATTAATTGCTCTAATATAGAAACCAAAGTCTCTTTTACGTCAGCATTATGCCGTACATAAGTGGAAAATGATAATTTATTACTATCATCTAAAACCACCATTTTCGCAGTCGTTGAGCCAATATCTATACCTGCTTTAAATATCTCCATAATTACTATCCCCTTAATCTAATAATAGTTATAAAGCTCTTAATAATTTGGACATATCCGATTATCTGAGTCTATATTTATAACTTTAGGTTTGTGAACTTTAATATTCTCTTCTGATATATAAGCATATGAGAACACCATAATAATATCCCCTTTGCAGACAAGCTGATTAATATTACCATAAAAACAAACACAGTCGCTACCACGTATACCACTTATGGCATAAGCGAAAAAACGATTCCCATTACTTGTGTTATATATGCCTAATTTATCATACTCATCAATAGATGCATGCTCCATAAGACCGCTATCTATAATTAAAGAAATTTTCTCATTCTCATTTGTATAAATTTTAGCGACCTTCAAATTTTCTATTTTAGAATATATAGCTTCTCTAATCATAATTAAAACCTATTAGTAATTTTACTCACTATAAAAAAATAAGTCAATACTAAAAATTACTTTTTATTCCTATATAAAGACATATAAATAACCTAATGAGTACTTTATGCACTCTATATGTTTTTACTAGCTTTATATATTATACCATTTATAGAAGAAGCTAATTATTTTATAACATCATACTTCATAACTGTTGTCTTGCCACCAGTGCCATCACTAAATGCAACATAAGGAATATTATTATAAATCGCCATCGACATTTTTTTTGATACACCATCAGCAGCAACTGTTCCAGCACTAACTATGCCTGTGTCTAGCCAAGCATTACCCACAAGCTTAAACACCTTAGCTTTATCCGCTTGAATATAAGCGACATAAGGAATACCACTATTGTCGAAAGCTAATGATATATCTCGCACAGCAGTTACAGCAGGAATCGCTATTCCACCAGCCACAACATCTGCCCAAGAACTTATATATTTCTCCACCATAACTTTATCATTAATACCTGCTTGTTCAATATAAGCGACATAAGGAATACCATTCTTGTCGAAAGCTAATGATATATCCGACAATTCACCACCACCAATACTACCTTCTCCTGTAGGATGAGGAATGGCTTGCCACCCACTACCAATCTTCTTCATCACTGTGCCTTTTTTTTCGCCAAAAGATGGTTGAAGATAGGCGGCATAAATTGTATTATTATTAACAACTAATGATGTATGAGATGCCTTGTTCCCAGCCGAATCACTAAAGTCTGCCTTCACCCA
>CAMQVF010000050.1 GCA_947038115.1 uncultured Spirochaetia bacterium | reverse complement strand
TATTATTTTCAGTCTGATTATTGTCAGCTTCTATATTATTTTCAGTCTGATTATTATCAGCTTCTATATTATTTTCAGTCTGATTATTATCAGCTTCTATATTATTAATAGTATCATTAGTGCCCATTTCTTTTTTCTTAGACAAAAGCTCTAAAGGTATTCGATAGTCAAGTCTTGCTTGTATATCGATAAAAGTAAGATTGTCATAATCTTTCAGCCCTAAATGAGTACCAGCACTTAAACCGACATCTAAAGTTAAACTTTCATCTTCCAAAAATGCCAAAGCCAAAGCCATAGCAACTCCAAATCGATGAGTAGTTGCATTAGCATTAACAAGGTGAAGAGCTCCGTAGTAGACACCAATATAAAATGGATTAATATTTCCCATTAAGTATAAATCATTTTCAATTTCAAGATCATTTTTAGCATGTATTCTAGCCGTATTTTCATCATAATAAAATGCAGCATCACCCAATGTTATAAAATTTAAATTCAAAATATTAGCGACTAAAACATGCTTAAACGAATAATAAAACATGGGAGTTACAGAAAATGAAAACCCAACGGCACTCGATTTGTCTGTTGCGAAAAATGTAGCCGCAGAAACCGCATCGGTATTACCAGTATCTAAAGGCAAATAACCCATATTGAAGGCATCATGCATTAAATTAAAATACGCACTCACTCTCAAACTAAAAAATGAAAATGGAGTAAAGTTTGCAAATCCTCCGATAAGTTCACCCGATGTAGTAAATTTATTTTCTATGCCCATATCAATTTTTGCATTTTGAAATATCGCATTAGAATGGCTCGTAAACAAAGGGAGTCTATAAAATATTTTAGTGTTAGCCTGAGCCTTTAATTGATTATAGGAAAACCCTAAATTTTGCGAGACATAAAGTCCATTTGTTACTTTAACATTTTTTATGACATCTGTTTCAAGTAATGGCATGATATAAGAATAGCTTCTATTAAAAATAATAAATAAACAAACTATTATAGTAAAAAAATACTTCATAAAACCCTACTTAAAATTAGTAAGTAAACATACTATAATAGTAAGCAAAAAAATCAAGTAAATTTAATTAGCTTCTTAAATTCCTTTAAGCCTTTTATACTCTTTCAAGCCCAAACGAAGTATAGTCATTGCACGTTTCAAGTCTTCACTTTCAATGGCATAACAGATTCTCACTTCATTTTTTCCAAGCCCTTCAGTCGCATAAAAACCCTCGCCGGGTGCGAACATAACTGTCTCATTATTAATATTAAAATTACTTAAAAGCCAAATAGCGAAGTCCTCGCCGTCTAATATAGGTAGTTTAACAAATGAATAAAAAGCACCTTCAGGCTCTCTTGTTACAACACCTTCCATGCTAGAAAGTTCGGCAAATAAAATGTTTTTTCTATTTTTATATTCTAAACGAGCAGACTCAAGATAATTATCAGGCAAGTCATATAAAGCAGCAGCCCCAACCATTTCTAGTGTAGGCACTGAAAGTCTCGCTTGACATTGTCTAAATATCGCACTCATAAATTCTTTATTTTTACTAACAACACAACCAATTCTAGCACCACAAGCCGAATATCTTTTAGAAATAGAATCGATAATAATGACTCTATCTTCAAGTTCTTTGTAAGTTCCAAAACTTATAGCCTTGTTTTCGCCATAGACAAATTCTCTATAAACCTCATCACTAATAATATATAAATCATATTTTTTAGCCAAATAAGCAATATTGTCAAGTTCTTCTTTAGTACAAACAACGCCAGTCGGGTTACTTGGATTCGAGAACATAAAAGCTTTAGTATTAGGTGTTATCATGCTTTCCATATCTTCTAATGATCTAAAATGATAACCATCTTCAGCATATGTACGAATGGCATTGCGTTTAATATTAAGCACGTCAAAAAAGCTATTATAATTAGCATAATAAGGCTCACCTATTAAAACTTCATCACCCTCATCAAACAAAGCTGTGAAAATAAATTGAAGTGCTTCACTACCGCCATTGACGACAAGAATATCTTCTATTGAATAATTCAAACCCAATCTATCATAATAACTTTTCATTTTTTCACGCAACGGCATAATTCCCGCTGAATGTTCATATTTTAAAACTTTACCTTCATATTTAGAAATAGCATCAAAAAAAACTCTAGGAGTATCAATATCTGGTTGTCCTATGTTCAAATGATGAATTTTAATTCCCTTTTTTGTAGCCTCTTCGCCATAAGGCACAAGCTTACGCACAGGTGACGTCTTAAGTCTTTGTATTCTTTTAGACAATTCTAAACTCATAAATAACTCCTTAGTTAGTAAATAGAAATCAACCAAAAACTGATTATAATCTATAAATAAATAATAGTCAAGTTTACCTAAAAAAACTTAAAGACTTGACTATATTAATATTTTGTATTAAAATATATTTATGATTGATAAACTTACACCCATTTTAGAAAATTACTTAGAAACTATATATAACTTAGAAATAAAAAGCGACTCAGAAGGTGTTAGAATCACAGATGTCGCAGAGCTAACATCCCGTTCCAAAGCTAGCGTTAATATCGCTATAAAATCTTTGGTAAAAATGGGGCATATAAATCACGAGCGTTATGGTGATATAATCCTTACCGAATCGGGACGTGCCATCGGTAAAGACATAGCCCATAGACATGCTATATTTTATAATTTCTTAGTTAAAGTCCTTAAAGTTGACGAAACAATAGCCGACACCGAAGCTTGCCAAATTGAACACTCTATGAGTACAGATACTGTCTTAAAATTTAAAGACTTTTTATGCAAGTATTGTCGTGAAATTGAAGAATAGATTTATAATTCATTTGCTATAATTTCTTCAAATTTCTGCTTTTTCCTTATTAGGATATCTTTATCCCCGTCAATTAAAACTTGCTCGACTAGTAAAAGCGAATTATAATTACTTGCCATAGAAGCGCCATAAGCACCGACATTGTCGATAGCAACATAATCACCGACATTCACCTCTTCAATTTGGCGATCATGCGCAAAAAAGTCGCTACTCTCACAGACTGGGCCTGCCACGCTATAAATAAGTTTTTTACCGTCATTCAACACCAAAGGCTTAATATCATTATAGGCGTCGTAAAGAGCCACCCTCGCATAATCAGACATGCTTGCGTCAAGTATTATATATTTTTTGCCCCACTCTTCTTTTATATATTCAATTTTTGAAACTAAAACTCCAGAGTCGCCAATTATAAAACGCCCAGGTTCTGTTAGAATATTTAAATTAGATTTTTTAAGAATTGGAATAACATGCTCTGTAAAACCCTCAAAGTCGAAACCATTAGAAGTGCCGTCATAATTTATGCCATATCCACCGCCGATGTCGAGGGTGTCAATATTAAACCCTTTAGCTTTAAGAATATCTATAAAGCCGAGTAAAATATTTATGCCATCATAATACGGCTTATAACTTAGTATTTGTGAGCCGATATGCATATCAAGCCCAATAAGTTCAATATTTGTTAACGATTTAAGCAAGTCGATATTATTTAATATAGTATCGAATGTCACTCCAAATTTATCACCCTTAGTTCCAGTAGTGATTTTTTTATGTGTAAAAGCGTCAACATTCGGGTTAACTCTTATTGCATATTTTGCTTTTTTATCCATGCGTTTAGCAATCTCATCAATTCTTTTAGCTTCATCAATAGATTCAACATTAAATTGCTTAATACCAACACTTAAAGCATATTCAATTTCGTCAACTCTTTTGCCCACCCCTGAGAAAACAACTTCTTTAGGGTCACCTGATGCATTTATAAATCTTCTAATTTCATTTGCAGAAACCACATCAGCACCAATGCCGTTTTCAATCATTATTTTAAGCAAAGATAAATTACTCTCAGCCTTAAGTGAATAAGCAATATGATAATTATCTAGTTTAGAAAATACATTTTTTAATATATTTATCTTATCAACTATAGATTTTTTCGAATAAGCATAAAAAGGTGAATCATACTTTTTTGTAAGTTCCACAATTGGTATATCTTCACACATCAAGAAATTATTTTTATAATACAATTTTAAACTCCAAAGTTACTATCTTAATTTAATTACAATATCAACACGACGATTTTTTTGTCTTTCAGCAACAGAGGTACTTGTAGTTACAGGCTTAGAACTTCCATAACCTTTATATGATAATTTATCATGTTCTAAATTTGGCAACATATAATCAGCAACGGCTTTCGCACGTCTTTCAGATAGTCCTTGATTATAATCTTTATCGCCAGTAATATCGGTATGACCTTCGACAATAATTTCTCTATCAGGGTAATATTTCTTAATAGCCGCAATCGCCTCGTTAATTGCCTCACGAGAATCTGCTTTTATAAAAGCGGAGTTGGTGTCAAACAAAATATCTCCAAGTCGCAAAACAAGCCCTTCAGGCACAGTGTCAACCTCAATATTGCTATTATCATTAAGCTCTTCAACTAGCTTTTTTTTAATTTCTTCTTCTTCATCTCGAGTAACAGTGTCATATATTTTATAATCACTTGCCATATTCATTTTATACTGAAGGCTCGCAAAATCATGCTCTTTGCCATATCCAAAAATAATTTGATAGCGTTCAGTTTGTGCTTTAGGAATATTAAGCGCCATATCCCATTCATACTGCCCATAATTAAACCCATAAATACGGCTTGGATAATCGGCTCCTCTAAGCCCCGCCTGCACCAAATCTTTATCGACAATTATATTATAATTTATGAATGCATTACTTGTGCCATCATCATTCACAGTAATTTTTGAAAATGTATACTCGGGCTTAAGTGCCATAGTTATATTATTTCCAACCGATGACTTAATCAGCTCAAACGATGAAGCAACCCAAGTGTCTCCCAACTCAATTTCAGTTTCAGGAAAAGTCGGCACGTCACGAACATTCGGCATGAAATGCATACTTGGCACGGTGTAGCGTCCATTTGTATGAATTATAAAATCGCTATCATAAGTATCTTCAAGCTTGAAAACCTCTTCGCCTTTTTCTCTTCTAAAAACCTTAAAAACACCCATGACTCTAAATCCACCCCCGGGTGCGACAGCCAAAGTTGTTAAGTCGATAATATTACGCTCTTCATATTGACGAGTGAGTATTCCGTTTTCATAGAACTCGACATCGGCAGTTTTTACCGACTCAATTCTTTTACCTACGCTTAGATTCCAGAAAAATTTATGTTTTGTGGAGTTTAAATTTGTATCTTGAGAAAACAAATTAGAAAAATTCAAAGCAATAATAAATATGCTAAAAAATATATATTTTCTCATAAATAGACCCCAAATAATATTATCATCTTTTGTCTCTCAAATTATTTCTAGCCTCGATTTTTAAAGCTTTCTTTTCTGCTTTTTCTTGTTTAGCCTTAAGTTTTTGAGATTTCTTTTCATTTTTTGTGCCAGTTTCTTCTACTATAACCTCTTGACTCAATTCATATTCAGTATTAAATAATCGAACAAGTTTATAAAGTTTCAAGAAAATAATTTGCAAGTCATTAATTTTATTTTCAAGCGACTCCATATGATCCAACCCTGTGCCTGACAATGAAGTTGCATTTTCAATAGAATCGATTAAACCCTTAATTTCATCTTCAGTGCTATTTACTGCAGACACTACATCGCCTGCAAGTTTATCAACACTAAAAATACTTTGATTTACTGTCGAACTCATTTGTCTTTGCTTATTCGATAAATCTTGAACTTCTTCAGTAATACTATTTAAATTTTTGACATTATTCAAAATATCAAGTCGTCCAATATCAAGCTCATCATTAGCATTAGATATTGTCGATATTAAAGTTGCAAGAGTCTTTGAATCTTCTGCTATTTTTTCAATCGCCTCTGTACTTCTAACTGACAAATTCGCAGTGTAGTCGATGGCGTCAATAGTTTGATGAATTATTTCATTAATTATTTTAGAATTCTCTTCAGTATCCTCGGCAAGTTTTCTAATTTTATCGGCAACGACAGTGAAGCCCCGTCCTTGTTCGCCTGCATGTGCCGCTTCTATTGCTGCATTCATTGCGAGTAAATTGGTTTGCTCGGCGATATTATGTATAACCATTGTAATATTTGTAATCTGCTTAGAATAATCTTTAATATTTTCTATCGATTCCATAACCGATTCACCCATTATGCTACTTTCTTCTGCACCAGAATTGAGAAGTTTAGCATAATTATTAGCCTTATTCGCACCCTGCCCCACAGTTAGAATATTTGAAATCATTTGCTGAATTGACGAACTTGTTTTAGAAACAGCATCAGATTGGTTTTTCATTCTCTCACTAACCATATTAATATTTTCAAGCAATGATAAAATTGTTTCATTAACTGATCCAAACCTAGTTCGCTGTGTAGAACTTAACCTTGTCGCATTTGCACTAGTCGAGGAGATAATATTCGCAACCCTTATCTCTTCTTCAAACTCAACATTCATTGATCGAAAGTCTGACAAACTAGTCTTAATAGAACTACGCATATTATAAATATTCTCTGTCAAAATATAAGCATCACTCTTAACATTTCCTATTACATTTTGCATTTTATCTAAAAAGCCGTTAAAAGAATTTATAAGTTCGCCAGTCTCATTAGAAGAACGAATAGGAAGCCTTACAGTAAGATCGCCTGAGCCTTTTGCTAAAAGCGACGAGACAACCTCTGCATTAGTTATTGTTTTGTTTATATCACGTACAAGAATGAAAATAAGAATATATAAAGCGACTAAACTAAAAATACTCACAATCGATGATTTTGTAGTAATATCATTAATACTTAAATTTGAATTTTCAATATAGTCAAATTTAGGCCAAAAATTGACTACAATAACCCCACCTTCGATATAATATTTACTAAAACTATAACCACTTAGTTCTATATCGATAATACCTGATGCTCGAATACCACCTTCAAAGCTATCATAACTAGATTCTCTTAATTCCTTCCACTCCTCACCATTGTATAAACTATTTTGAAAATACGCTATATCTTCATCATTGTCTTTAAATCCAATATTAAATCTAGTATCTAATATCAAAGTAGATATTCCATAATCTAGATAATCACCTTGAAAAATAGGATTCAAAAATTCTTTTCTAACGCTTAATGCGACAATACCTAAAACTTTATTATCGATAATTATAGGTGAATATACTATAAATTCTGGCTTATTATTTCTATTCATCGTTATAGTAGTTTCTCTATCGACTACTACTTTATTATATAAATAGCTAGGCAAAGTATCGACAATATCGTATAAAGTATTTGGTTTGCTAGCATTTGAAAAATACCAAGTAGTTGAAACATTTCTATTTTGGGCAGAATTTCTGTCTATAGTTTTTTCATCATATAAATAAACAGACAATGAGTGATAATGCTCTTTGTTTGAATAGACTCCACCTTGCAAGTGTGTAGATATATTATTTTCATATTGATCCATTGAAAATGGCAAAGATGAATTATAATAAAGTCTCACCATATTGGCGATATTATTAGCACTCAACTTAACTATAGAAAAGTTATAATCGATAGTTTTAGCCAAAGAAGACGAGGTGTCTGACTTCTTTACAGAGTAATATTGTTTTTTAATCTTAAGATTTTCGCTATAATACATACCATTTGCAAGCATGACGGCGAAAACAGTCGCACATAAAATGGAAGGTGCAAAGCTATAAGACATTGGCAAGTAAAAAGTTTTATAATAACCTATTCTTTTTATTATACCTCTTATATAAATAGAATATAAAGTTGCAGTAACAGCGGCATTAAATGGAATTTGAAAGATTATGATAAAAAGTCTTATATTTATAATTTCAAAGAGAGGTATAAGCCCCTGCAAGTAAAAAATAAAAATTAAAACTAAAACAACAATAGTAACTGCGAGTAAAGCCACCAATACTAATCTTTTAGCTATAGAATATTTAGCATCTTTCACAAACCTGCATTTAAAATAAATTAAGACAGAGCAAAAAAACATTACAATAGCGAAAAACATATACATAACTACAGGAATTGCAAATGAAGAAATAGCAAAAACACTTTTAAGTAAAAAACTATAAACAACGGCAGACAATAAACAACTAACAAGGAAAATCCCCATAAGATACCAATGAAACACCTTGGCTATTTTTTTTTCGTCTACTTCTTGAGATAAGTTCATAATATGTATATTCCAATATTCAATTTATATATGAATACTTTTAGCCTTGCTTATAGCTTCTTCTATGCTGCCGACAAATCGAAACGCCTGCTCAGGCAAGTCATCATATTTACCTTCACATATTTCTTTAAATCCTCGAATTGTGTCTTCAAGTTTTACATATCGACCCTTAATTCCAGTATAAGTTTCCGCAACAAAAAACGGCTGACTTAAAAACTGTTCCAACTTTCTAGCTCTTGACGCAACTAATTTATCCTCTTCTGACAACTCATCAGCTCCTAAAATTGCGATAATATCTTGTAAATCTTTATAACGCTGAAGAATATTTTGTACATTCCTTGCAGTGTCATAATGTTCTTTACCTAAAATATGCGGGTCTAAAATACTACTAGTCGAAGCAAGTGGATCAACCGCAGGATATATTCCCTTCTCACTAACCTCACGAGATAAAACTGTTGTCGCATCAAGATGTGTAAAAGCCATTGCAGGCGCAGGGTCTGTCAAGTCATCGGCAGGCACATAAACCGCTTGAATTGAAGTAATAGAGCCCTTTTTTGTAGAAGTAATTCGCTCTTGAAGCTCTCCCATTTCTGTTGATAAAGTCGGCTGATAACCAACGGCTGAAGGCATACGTCCAAGTAATGCTGACACTTCACTGCCTGCTTGAGTGAATCTAAATATATTATCGATAAATAAAAGAACGTCAAGTCCGCCAGAATCTCTAAAATATTCAGCCATAGTTAATGCAGTAAGTCCAACACGAAGTCTACTTCCCGGAGGCTCATTCATCTGTCCATAAACCAAACATGTTTTATCAATAACACCCGACTCTTTCATTTCAGTCCACAAGTCATTACCTTCACGAGTTCGCTCACCCACTCCAGCAAAGACAGAATAACCACCATGCTGACTTGCGATATTATGTATTAATTCCATTATTACAACAGTTTTACCAACACCAGCTCCACCAAAAAGACCAGTCTTTCCGCCTTTAATATAAGGTGCTAGCAAATCTATAACTTTAATACCCGTTTCAAGAATTTCAAGTTTAGGGTCTAAGTCCTCAAACTTAGGAGGGTCAGCATGAATTGATCGAAACTCCTCAAACTCAATAGGCTCTCCACCGTCAACAAGATTCCCTAAAACATTAAATACACGACCAATAGTTTCTTTGCCAACAGGAACATGAATAGGTTTTCCAGTGTCAAGAACAGAACTACCACGTGCAACCCCGTCAGTCGATTCGAGAGCTATGGCACGCACTCGACCATTGCCTAAATGTTGTTGAACCTCAAGCACTATATGTTTGTCGATTCCATTAACTTTAATATCAACAAATAAAGCATTTAATATATCTGGCAAATGTCCAAATTCAAACTCCACATCGAGAGTAGAGCCGACAACTTGAACAACTTTTCCTTTTTTTCCTTCTACCATAATCATATCCTTTTTCGAATTTGACTTCTAATAATACAAAACTTATTATAATTGATATGTCAAATATATCAACTACTAAAAAATATCAATTTCTGTTAGTTAACATATCATCTAATAATTTACCAGCATGACTGTCGATATAAAGCGAGTTTTCTAAAATATTTTTCTCGCCTTCAAAAACAAGTTTTTCTCTTAAAGAAGCATCATCGATAATATTAATCATGCTTTCATAAATGCTATTATAATCGAGCACATCGGCGAATATAACTCCATTTTTAGCAATTTCTGAAACCCCAGCATTTAATGATATTATCGCTGTCGTTTTACTCATCCAAGCCTCAACTACTGTGAGTCCAAACGGCTCATATATTGCAGGCATTAAAAGACAATAACTCTCTTTTAAATAATTAAATTTTTCTTCGTCTGTGATAAAACCTGTAAGTATCACATTATTATTAATATCTAAGCTATTTATTAATTTTTTTATATTCTCGATATTGCGACCACTGCCAGCTATGAAAAACTTTATATTTTTATATTTATCATTTTTTATTAATTTATCGAATGCCAAAATCGCATTTTCTATATTTTTAGGTTTTTCAATTCTCCCCACATAAAAAAAGTGCTTAGGTTTCGATTTCTCAATTTCTATATGCATAATCGCTGGATATATAACTTTCGAGTCTCGCCCATAAACTGTCTTAATATGTTTTTGAGTTCTTTTACTGTTGGCAAAAATATAGTCAATATTTCGAACGCCATTAAAATCATAAATCTTTGTGATAATCGCCACTATGTCTAAAGTTTTTTTCGACTTTTCAAAACTCGCCTTGTCATGTCCATAAAGCCTGACACTCGGTTCATGGCAATACCAAAATGACTTTGGAAGTTTTATATTTTTTCTCTTGGCAATTTTGAAAATTAATCCCCAAAAGATAGTTGCTGGAAAATTATGTATTAAAACGAAATCGAAATTTGTTATCTCAGCCAGTAGATATTTAGCGGTTTTTTTGAACGTAAACGGATTTATAGAAATATCAGCGTATTTTTGTTTTATACTATCCTCAACACCACTTCTTATTTTTTTAGTGTAAATTGTTATCTCAATATTATTTTTTAGCCAACTACGTACTGTGTATAGAATTAAATTTTCAGCACCGCCGTTATATCCAAAAGTTGGGTGAATGATCGCTATTTTTACTTGTTTATTTGTTTCGATTCGCATATTATGATATTTATAATTCATCTAAACATTTAAGTCAACTTTTTTAATCTATGGGGTTGACATTTTTTCATTAGCATGCTAATATCACAAAACTTGCCGAGTTAGCTCAGTTGGTAGAGCAAAGGACTGAAAATCCTTGTGTCTAGGGTTCAATTCCCTGACTCGGCACATTTCAATAATTTCAAAATTTAAATGTCTAAAAACGATAACTTAACTTCTCAAATAAAAAGCTTAGTAGAAAAGATAGTCTTATATGAAGACAATCATATTATAGCCGTAAATAAACCTCATAACATGCTTGTTCAATCAGACATGACAGGCGAGACTTCGCTTTTTGATCATGTTAAAGATTATATAAAAATTAAATATGAAAAAGAAGGCAATGTATTTTTAGGCATTCTTCACAGGCTCGACAGGCCAGTCTCTGGTGTCGTGTTATTTGCCAAAACTTCAAAAGCTGCGTCAAGAATTAGCCAAGCTATAAGAGAGCATAAATTTGAAAAAACATATTATGCCATCGTAAACGGTATTTTAGAAACAAAAGCTGACAAACTTGAAAATTATCTGACTAAACAAACCAACAAAATGGGCTCGATTGCTAAAGTTGTATTCGAAGATACGGCGATGTCTAAAAAAGCTGTGCTTCATTATAAAGTTATTGGCGAGGATGTGAATAAAAATTTAAGCATGCTTGAGATAAATTTAGAAACTGGACGCTTTCATCAAATTAGAGTTCAACTAGCGGTTATGGGGCATGCGATACTTGGCGATAAAAAATATGGTAATTATGTTAACTCTAATAAAGAGAGTATTCCATTAGCATTAATCGCAAAAAAAATAAGATTCAAACACCCTACAAAAGATTTAATGGTAGAAATTGAAGCTAAAAATTTAAATATGAAGCCTTGGAATAATTTTATATTCAAAAAATAAATCTCATTTAAAGCGGTAATATTGTGAAAAAAATACTTTTACTTGGAAGCACAGGCTCGATCGGTATTAATACATTATCAGTTTTGAGAGAATTTAAAAATGATTTTTCATTAGTAGGCGTTTCGACAAATACGAATATAGATATTTTAAGCGATATTATAGACGAATTCAAAGTTCAAAATATATTTATCGCCGATGAAAATAAAAAAGAAGAATTTCAAAGTAAAAATAAAAAAATAAAATTGCATGACTCACTCATCGACCTAGTTGAAAATACAGACTTCGACATACTCGTGAATGCACTAGTCGGATATAGCGGATTTTTACCCACTGTTCATGCCATAAAAAGAAAAAAAACTATAGCATTAGCAAATAAAGAAACGCTAGTCGTCGGTGGCGAGGTCATCATGCCATTAGCAAAAGAAAATAATGTTGACATCATACCAATTGACAGCGAGCATTCGGCAATTTTTCAGATAATAAACAATTTCAAAAATATAGAATTAAGAAGAATAATTTTAACGGCTTCAGGTGGCCCATTTTATAAAACTCCAATAGAAGAATTTGAGAATATAACAATTGAGAATGCCTTAAAACATCCTACTTGGAGTATGGGAAAAAAAATAACTATAGACAGTGCGACTATGATGAACAAGGGTTTTGAAGTTATCGAGGCGCATCATTTATTTAATATTGAATATGATAAAATTGACACCATAATTCATCCGCAGAGCATTATACATTCTATGGTTGAATTTATTGATGGCGAGATTTATGCTCAAATGGGTGTGAATGATATGCGACTGCCGATTCAGCATGCACTAACTCACCCGCATTCGAAAAATACTCCATTTGAAAGGCTTAATCTATTGAGTCATAACACGTTAAACTTTTTTGAAGTTGAAAAAATTAAATTCCCAATGCTAATGCTAGCTTATGAATGTGGTAAAAAAGGTGGGCTCTACCCTTGTGTGCTTAATGCGGCAAATGAAATATGTGTCGATGCATTTCTAAATAAAAAAATAAGCTTCACAGATATCAGTAAAATTGTTGGAAATATATGCCGTGATGAGCATAACAAAAATTTGAGTATTGATTCTATAATTGAGTGCGATAAAAGTATTAGAGAAATAACACTTAAAGTAATAGAAAATATCTAAAAAAGCCCTCTATTTTCAAGAAGACTTTTTAATAATTTAATGAAAAATTAATTCGTAGTCTCGATATTTGTTACAGTTTCTACAGGAGCAATCGGTGCTATTTCTGCTGGAGTAAGTGGTGCAGCTGGTACCGAAACCGCTGGAACATCATTTTCTACAACATCAAAAGCTGTTTTTTGTGAACTTATCGCAACCGAAATAACTAAAGCGCCAACTATAAAAATTGTAGCAAGTACACCAGTAGCCTTTGTTAACACATTAGTGCTTTGACTGCCCAAAACATTCGACTGAGAATTAGCAAATAACCCTTCAGCTTTTCCACCTTGAATAATTATCAAAAGTATTAAAAGTACACAAACAATAGTATATAAAACTATCGCCAAAGAAAATAAAGCATTCATTTATATTATCCCTTAAATTATAAATAGTTGTCATATTTTATAATATATCATTATTATTTTCAAGCATTTTTTCTACATATTTTTCACACAAAAATA
>CAMQVF010000049.1 GCA_947038115.1 uncultured Spirochaetia bacterium | reverse complement strand
GGTCAAGCTTATCTTCTAACAGGGTGTTTACAATGCTATCACAATTCGACTCTGATGCCACATAAAAGTTTGAATTTATGTCGAGTCTATCAGCCCTAATTTTTATTTGCTCAACCGATTCTTCACCCGTAAAATATAATACATTTTTATCAAGCAAAGATACATTGCTCGCAACTTGTAAAAGTAAAGTCGACTTGCCGATTCCGGGCTCACCACCTATCAAAATCACACTACCACAAACAAATCCACCACTACCCAAAACTCTGTCTAATTCTGATATTTTAGAACTTATACGAATATTATGTTCATTTTCTATTTTTTTTATATGAGTAATAACCGATTTATTGCTCGACTTTATCAACCTTGAAGTTTTACTTGCAGAAATAATTTCTTCAGTAAATGGTTTAAGAGTATTCCATGCCCCACAAGTTGGACATTTCCCCATCCAATTTAAAGTCGTCTCACCGCAACTATCACATAAAAAAGTGGTGCTTGTTTTTTTAGCCATATTTAAATACTTTAACTATTAATTATCAAAACGTTTTTTTATAGCTCTACGTCTTTTTTTGTCCATATTCCAAAGTATCAATCCAAATAATATGACACCCAATGGTAATAAAACTATATTTATCGCACGTACTACAAACTTAATCCCCTCATCGACACTAAAAGGAGGGTTGTAAATAACACCCTTTCGTCTGATGTCCATAAGCCCAACATCGCCTGCCATATAGTCGACAATATTCATTAAAAATATACTATTCGCCATAAACCCAGGATTTTTCACCATTTCACTCGATGAGACAACGAAAACGCTACCATAAGGAGTTGAGTTAAGTTTTTTCGACACTCGAAGATTAACTTGATTCTCTAATTCTGGAATTTCTCTATCAGCAAAAGCACTTTTCATTTCACCTTCAACCATAGCAGCCACAATTCTTTTAGCAAATCTATCAGAATAATCTGGAACTTTTGTAGTATTAGGTGAGAATGAATAACCTTGCACTTCAGTCCATGAACGTCTGCTAGTCGATGCCAAAACCGTAACTTTAGTATTACTCATCGCATTCGAAACTTCTATAATCTCTGATGCAAAAGGAACTACAATCAAGTTCAAACCCTTAGTTATAGGGCTTTTACTATTAATATTTTCAGGCAACAAAAGTGGCACATAATATAAATTCTCAACTGGAGCATTCTGCGAAGGTTGTGCTTTGTATGATTCTTCATCAAATATCAAATTAGGTTCAACATATAACCCATAATTTGTAATAATAGAATTAAGCCCAGTATTGAAATTAATAATACGTGGAGGCATACCTTGACTTTGAGCGGCAACGTCGACATTTACACTATTGAATAAAAACAAAACAGGTTTACCAGTCATTATAAATTGATCGATTTCATAAAGTTCATATTCAGTTAAAGCTGATTGTGGAGACGCTATAATTAATGCGTCAAGTGAGTTCGGTAGTGGTTTATTTACTATCGACACAGGAACAAAATCATAAGTCTCTGATATAGAATTGGCAAAATCTGAAACTGCCGAATAAGCATCTTGTGGATTACCGCCATATTCTGGTGGCACAAGAGTATAAGGAGGCTCACCATGCCCTTCCAAATATCCTATATTCTTTTTTATTTTTAGCAAATTATCTATTGCTATGTTTATCTCATCTACAACAGTATCTTTACCACCTTCTAAAATGGAGTAAGTATCTAAAAAGCGAATATCATCGCCATTAGCAACTGCAATAGTGAAATAACCCGACCCACCTTCTGCTAAAACATTTCCATCAGAATCGAGAACGTCATCCCAAGTTATTTTCTCGATATCAAGATACTCAACTATTTCATTAAAATTAGTTTCTTCTGTGTCAATATTCTTAAATACAACCTTATCCATAAGCGTCTTATTCGCTTCAGCAACGGCTTCACTAATAGCTATAGGCAATATTTGATAAGAATCATCTGGAAAAAGTGGGAGGACTTCAGAAGATACTATCAAATAAACATCTAAATTATTTTGAAGTCGAAGAAGTCTATCAGTTTTATCAATCATATTACGCATCATACTAGTAATTTCATATTCAAGACCTTCAGTTGTATCGATGAATGGAATTGTTATTCTAGTATCGCCATAAAGCACAGACATTCCAAAAAATACTCTTTTTATTTGAGTTTGATCTTTTTCTAAAACACTAATCTGGCTTTCCTGCACGCCATAATCAATAGCTTCACTTTGATTTTTAATAGCGTCAATAATTTCAAATTGAAAATTTCCCCCACCAGCATTTTTATACTGAGAAAGTAAATCTTTAGTATAGCGTTCATAAGTCGAAAGTGGCGGCGGTAAATTAGGTGTTATAAATAATTTAACCGTCATTGGGCTCTTTAATTTTTTTAGAGTCAATTTACTCTCTTTACTTAAAGAATAAACTCTGTCTCTTGTTAAGTCTAAAACAGGTGAAAATTGATAAGAAATAGCATTAATTAAAACTATAATAATTAAAACTAAAAAGAATGTTATAAATCTATCTTGTTTTTTTGTCATATTAGTTTTTTTAGTCATAGAACCCTTCTATATTAAAATTTTTATTTTGACTATTATATCAAATTAATTGAAATTGTCAAAGGAATTATAACTATAATAATACTACACAAAAAATCTATTTACTTTTTACTTTTTTTTGGATAAATTATACTCACTTTCTTTCAAGATACTTGGCATTCTTTCTCTAATAGCCGCACAATCGGAGTGATAATATAATTCAGTGCCTGTCGATTTAGCAACAACTTCTTTTTTAGCAGATGTTAAATATAATATAGAACCCGAATAAATTTTATCTAAAATAGAAATTTTACAATTTTCAATATTATTAGAATTTAGTAAAATCTCTTTTCTATCTTTTTCATTTTCTTCTATTTCAGCAGTAAAAGCTGCCATATCTTTAAGTTTTTCTTTTATTAATACTTTTCTATCTGGAGATATACGAGCTAAAAAAGCACGAGAATTCTTGAAATACTCAGAGCCCAACATCGATTTTATTTTATTAATCTCATCTTTGCAATATTTTAATCTATCTAACAAATTGCTAAGTTTCTTACTCGCCTCAACATCACGTCCAACAGTTACAATTGTTGTAGTCCCACTGCTAGAACCTATAACACGTGCATAAATTTCATTTTTAGCTGTAACATTTCCACCGATAATAGTCGCCTTGCCATGTAATGCTATAATCCTATTATTAGAAAGCACTTTCGAATTTATTACTTGATTTACAATTATATCATTTGTAGCAACCACATTTGCATTATTAAAAAATGCTGAATAAATATTGCCCTCAACATAAACATCGCCGTACATACCACCAGTTATACCACCTGATACAATTAAATTACCATTAACTTTTATTTTAGCATCTTCAATATTGCCATAAACAATCAAATCACCTTCAACTTCGACATCAAACCCCGGTTCAATATTATTTTTCACGACAACACTAGAACTCGATTTAATATTTCCAGTTGAAAGATCAATCGATTCTAACTCAATTAAGTCTTTCACATTAATTACATTATTAGTAATAGAAATAACACCTTTTGATGCGGCAATAATACTCACCTCATCTTCGTCGACTGCAATATTCTCACCCAGTTTATAACATGGATCAGAATCGAATGTGGCAAAAATAATAGCGTCATGAATATCAAGCCCATCAATTTTTGGACTCTCTGGGTCATAATGTGCGACAACTAAACCCTGATACACATTATTAATGAAACCCCTTTCTTTAAAGTCTATCTTACCGCTACTAGTCTCAAGCCCAACATCGATGGTGAAGTCATAATCCACAATAACTTTGGCTACTTTTCCATTTATAACTTTTTTACCTTCAACAAATGTCCCCATATAACCTTTATCATCTTCTAGGCTTGAAGCAATAGCATCATTAAGAGAGTTATAATCGACATTAACTTTTATATTTAATTCAGATATAATACTTTGAAGTTCATCAATACCAATAGGCGAAGAAACTCCTTTTTGTGGAGCAAGTATAATCACACCTCGCCATTTTTCGGAAATATTTAAAATTGGAAAAACATGAATGGCATTATCTTTATAGCCAACATATCCGCAAGTTGTAGCCTTATAATAGCCTGAACTTTTATCAAATTCTACATTATTACCTATATCAACACCATCTTTTTTTGACATAGAGATTAAAATAGTTGCATTCTTTTTAACCATATTATGAGATAAAATTTTATAAAGACTATCATTCATTTTTTCTTCCATAATAGCTTCATAAGCTTTAGCTACTTGAAAAGAATTATCAAAAAGAAACTTATAGTTAATATTACTCAAATCAATAGACGATAACATGTTAATCTCCTAATTTTCCACACTAGTCTTTATAACAGAGGAATAACATAACATCCCCTTTATTAAAAACTTTTACAAACTTATCTGCCATAGCCTTTACAGTTTTATTATGTTTTTTTTCAGCCGGAATAGACCCCCAAGAATAATTATCAACGATTTTAAACCCTAAACTTTCAATATATTTAGACAAAGTAGTTTTCGAAAACAGCCATAAATGTTGTGGCATAACAGCACGCCAATTCTCTTTATAATGTCGAGAAAATATACCCTCTTCATTTGGTGTAGTTATAATAGCGTAACCTTTTGGCATAAGAATTCTATAAATTTCTTTTAGAAAATCTGCAGGATTAGGCACATGCTCAATAAGATGTGAAAAATGTATTAAAGAAAAATGATTGTCAGGAAAACCGACATCAAGCAATGGCTTATTATGAATGTTTAAATCATAAGTCTTTCTCGCATACTCAACAGATGCCTTACATATCTCAACACCTTCAACTTCAAAACCACGTGACTTGAAATTATTCAAAAGCATTCCAGTCGCACAACCAATATCGAGGAATCTTTTATTTGGTAATTTATTTTCAATTGCATTTTCAAAATCAATATCTTTAAGACCTAAAAGCATGAGTTCGAAAAAGCTCTCTTGATTCGACACCTCATATTCAAAATAATTACCATCATATATTTCATTGATGGCAGTTTGTGTAAGAACAGGATGTTGAAAAATTAAACCACAGTCCTTACATTTGCTATAACTTACTAAATCATTTTTTATATAAAAAGAAAAGCTTTCACTTTTACAAAACTCACACCTAATATTATCATGCATAAAATATACTCCTATTCTAAGGATTTTCGGACATATAAGAAGAAACTTTAGAATAGCACAATATAGCATTTTTTTCAAATTTAAAGGTTATTTATTTAATAATATATATTGTATATTAAGATATTGATAAATCATTGCATTTAATTCATTATAAAACTATAATCTTAAATAGTTATGAATCTTAAAAGGAGAATTAAATATTCTATGGAAATAAAAATGAAACCTAATTTCGAAAATGGTAATATGAATAAAATGATACTAATGGGTGTTGTATTAGTCGTTGCAATTGCCTTGCTTAGTCAAAGTGTTGTTATCGTAAATACTGGGGCTAAAGGCATAATATTGAGATTTGGAAGTGCTGTGTCTGTAAAAGATGCTGGACTTTCATTCAAAATACCGTTTATCGAAACTGTTCGTATGATAGAAGTTAGAGAGCAAAATACTCAACGTACATTCACGGTGTCGAGTAAAGATATTCAAACTATTGATGTAACTATAAATATTCAATATGCTATTACTGGTGATATTCTTGATTTATATTCAAAATTTGGACTTGACTATAGACAAAGATTAATTGAACCTAGAATATCTGAAAGCATTAATGCTGTTGTTGCCCGCTACACAATAGAAGAGTTTATTGAAAAACGTACTTTACTAGCAATCGAACTTTTAAATGAACTTCAAACGGATTTCGAAAATTACGGGATAACCGTTGGAGCATCATCTATAATAGAGCATGACTTTAGTGAAGAATTTGATAAAAGTATTGAAGCTAAAAAAATAGCAGAACAAGAAGCTTTAAGAGCTAGAAATGAACTTGAAAAAGTGAAATATGAAGCACAAGCAGAAATTGAAAAAGCACAAGGTATTTCTGAAGCCAATAAAATTGTACAAAATTCTTTAACTGAAAAACTTATACAACAAAAAATGATAGATAAATGGGATGGAAAACTTCCTGTATATCAAGGTGGAAATGGATCACCACTTTTTAATATTAGTCCAACAAAATAATATTTGAATTAATAAATATTTCAAGCACTAAGGTTTTATAAACTTTGGTGCTTTTTTTTTATAAATATCTAGAGATACCAAATCGAAAATATAAATTCATACTTTCAACATCAAAAGCCAATTTAAATTCTAAAGCAGGAAGCGATATACCTGATAAATAAAATAATGCCCCAATTCCCGGCCCATGATGAAGTGTATCACCTAAAACATCTGATCCATAAAAGCCAACTTCATAGAATAATTGAAAGCCTCCCCTACCAAATGGCGCTTTATTAGGTAATGCAATATCAAGAAAAGATATTTCATAATAAAAAGTGGTCGAAGCATGATAGTCGGCAAAAGTTACTGCTTGAGGTAGTGTATATTTCCCAAGTGATCCCCCAAGTAGAAATTCTTTCTGCCCCGGCAAGTCGCCATAGCCTGCAAGTAAAGCTCCGCCAATTCTCTGTAAGCTATTTATTATATAAGCTCCATGAACTTCCCCTTCTATAGAGTAATAATTTTTGTTGTTAATAAGGCTAAATTGATGGCCACCACTTATTTTTGTAGAAACGCCTTCTTCAAATGGATACTCATAATTTACATTTTTATATCCAATAAAACCATAGAGCCCAAGTGAATTTATGTCCTCAACAGTTGATACTATATTTTTCACATTGCCATAATATTCATACTTAATACCTGCCCCTAAAAGAAGAGAATCAAAAAAATTATATGTTAAACGAAAATCATTTATAGAAAACAAATTTTCATATTGCCTTGAAACTATATCTTCAGCAACATTTAAACTAATAATATTTTTATATCCGACATCAAAAAAAAGATTAAAATTCAGATTGTCTAATATAAATTTTTTGTCATTATATTCAATTCGTGCAAAATAACCCGCAGATCCATAAAAACCAGACAAGCCCAATTTTTTATTGAATCCAAATAAATTATTTTCTGTAAGCATAATACCAACAAAATAGCTATTATTTGAAAGTGAAAAAACTGGCAGTGGCACCAAAGTCCACCTATCTTCGATTATAATGGTAATATCAACATTATCACCATTTTCGACCACATCAAAATCAATATTCGGTTTAAATATATTTTCTTTATAAAGCTTTTGTGCCATTTGATTTGTAGTCAAAGCTGTGTATTGTGAGCCAACTTTAATTGTATCTAAAATATAATATATCGTATCATCTCTAGTGCGTTTCAAACCTTCCAGATTTATACTTCTTATAATTTTTTGCGAATATAAATTATATGAAAAAAAATCTAAAATTAGAAATAATATAATAGCAAGAAACTTAATTCGCATTCAATATCAACCATTTAAATAAATTTTAAGCGTATCATTCTAGTGCATCAAAATTTTATAAGGCAACGGAGCATTTTATTATTAAATATAAATATTTGCAATTATAAAAATAAAGACAAATTAAGTATATAATAATTTACAATTTTAAGCTTTTATGTTATTATGTATCAATATATTCTAAGGACGAAAGCAATGTTTTATACCTTAAGTAATGTACTATCATATTCGCCATTGAGATATCTAATATATTTTTTAGATATCATAGCTGTAGCGTCTCTTCTTTACCTACTATATATTCTAATGAATAAAACAAGAGTTTATAGTATAGCTATCGGTATATTTTTTATAGCAATGTTAACTCTAGTGTCAAAAGGACTTGGGCTTTCAACATTAACTTGGATATTTAATAAATTTTTTCAAATTGGAATTATCGCTGTTGTAATATTATTTCAATCAGAGATAAAACATGGCCTTCGAGTTCTTGGTGGAAGTACTGTTTTTAGACGAACATTGGGCTATAATGAAACACATATACAAAAAGTTATAAATGCAGTGTTTAATCTTTCAAACAAAGGTTTTGGTGCTTTAATTGTTTTTCAAAAAAAAGCGTCACTACATACATTTATGGAACGCTCTATAATAATTGACGCTCAAATGTCATCTGAACTTATAGAAACAATTTTTTATAAAAATAATCCACTACATGATGGTGCTATAATTGTAACACAAGATAGGCTTGCTGCCGCATCGGTATATTTACCACTCACAGATATTGAACCTACAATAAAAAATAGACGACTAGGAACAAGACATAGAGCAGCTCTTGGAATGTCTGAGCAAACAGATGCGGTTATAGTTGTTGTGTCAGAAGAAACACAATCTGTGTCTATTGTACATGAAGGAATACTGCAATATAATTTAAGCAAAGAGGCAGTTAATAAAAAACTTGAGGAATTATTGAAAATTAAATGAAAAAATTTCGAAAAAAAATAAAAAACATGTTAAATCCTACATTCGTAAAATTTATTTGTATTTGCCTAGCCACTGGTATATTTTTTTATGTACGATTTGACCAAGAACAAACAAGAGAATATATTGTTGATGTAGATGTTATAAATGTTCCAGCAAAACTCGCAATACTTGAAAGAGATAATCTTCAAACAACAGTAAGTATCCGTGTGTTTAAAGATCAATACCTAAAACTTCCTGAAAACATATTGGCGCATATCGACCTTACAAATGCTAAAAAAGGTAGCAATTCATACAACATTATATTAAACGACAAAGATATAAAAGCTAATAGAAGTTTAAGAGTTAGCATGTTGCCTATAGATATAAATGTTACACTCGATAACATTGCTTATAAAACTGTAAATATAACACCAATAATAACAGGAAGCCCGATAGCAGGTGCGAGCATTCAGGGCATAGAGTTTGAACCACGAAGTGTTAATATATCAGGGGCTCGAGAGATTATATCGAAAATAGACACTATAAAAACATTAAATATTGACATCACAGGCGAAAGCAATACATATAAAATTTATCGTTCATTATCTATTCCTAAATATGTAAACTCTGATAGTACACGTACTCAACTTGAAATAAAGTTTACACAAAATACAATAAGAAAAGAATATAACGACTTAGATATTAATATAAATAACCTAAACAATAGATTTAACGTAGAAACAAAAGAAGGCGTTACTATAACAAAACTAATTTTAGAAGGTGATCAAAGTGCTATGGAGACATTGGCTAATAATGGTCTAAAAGTGTCGATTAATTTAGAAGATATTACAGAAAGTGGTGAATATACAAATAAAACTGTGAGCTTAAATATTCCGCCACAAATTAAAATTATAGAAATAGAACCAGCCAATTTTACTGTTATAGTTAAAGATAAAAATAAAGTTAAAGATAAAGATAAAGAGGTAGTTAAAGATAAAAATAAAGATAAAGATATAATTAAAGATAAAGAGGAGCTATGATTAAATATGGCGATATCATATTAAATGTATTAATTATATCAATCGCTATTTTCTTATTCATAAATAATAAACAAGAAACTTCTGAAACAATAATAATTAATGCAGTAAACAAAGAACTTAGATACACAATTAATCAAAATGAAATTATCGAAGTTGATGGCATCATTGGAAAAAGTTTAATAAAAGTCGAAAACAAAACAGCCTATATTATCGATTCAGCATGTCGAGATAAAATATGTGTGAAAGCTGGAAAATTAATAAATGCCCCCATAATTTGCATACCAAATGGAGTGCTTTTACGATTCGATAAAATTGTAGATAGCGAAGGCGAAGAAATCGACTCGATTGTTCAGTAATTAGAAATAATAAACAAAAGGCTACAATTTATTTTGGATATATATAGTCAAATAAAAGAACATACTGGCAAAAGAAAAGTTTATGACATAATGTTTTTTGCTTTTCTTTCATCATTTATAACATCGCTAGAAAATATGTTCCCCAGACCCATTCCATATATAAGAATCGGTTTTAGTTTTATCATTATATTAATTATATTAGATGTTTTTACATTGAAAGAATTAATTCTACTTATAATAATAAAAAATACATCAGTCGCATTATTATTTGCATACATTTTCACCCCCACATTCTACTTAGGAATTTTAGGTGGATTGTCTGCAATAATAATAATGAAAATGGCAAGGTCGCTTAAAAATACATTTTCACTCTATGGCATTGGAGTTTTAGGCTCATTAATTAATAATATTACGCAACTTTTTTTCTTGAAATACATATTCAGTATACCCGATATAAGCTTTTTAGTTTTACCAATCATAATAATTTCGCTAATCAGCGGCTCTATTGTTGGTTCACTCGCCTTGGCTTTCAATAAATAACAACCATTCGTAACATTATAAAGTTGCAATACAAAAGAAAATAATACCATAATGGTACTTTATTTAATTATCACATATCAAAATTTGACTTTCACTATTTTATAACTATACTACCCTAAGTATGCAAATTATAATTTGGTATATAAAAAATATAAAATAGGAGTTTTTTATGACTGGTTCATGGCCTATTGATCAATTTATTTACGGCTCTATTCTTCTAACAATAGTACCTGTGGTCGTATTTATTTATAGGGAATTTATAAAAAAAAACAAGGGGGATAAGTAAATATTATGCTTAATTGGATAGTTTTTATAATAGCTGCAATTGCACTTATAAGTATCAGCTCGATATCAAGGGCTAAATTAAAGAAGCTTAAAGATAATGAAGAAAATTTTTTACTGGGTGGTCGTTCGATTGGCCCATTTGTTGGTGCTATGACTTTAATGGCCGCAGGATATAGTGGTTGGATTTTCATTGGGTCATCTGGAACAACTTATGTCTATGGTACAATCGAGATATTAGCTCAATTTTTCTTCGCTTTAGCTATAACTTTTGTAACATTATTTTTCTCTGGCTTCTTACGTAAAAGAGCAGAAGAATATGGCGGACTCACAATACCTGAGTCAATTTCTGCCTCACATGATGGCTCTCAAACTCAAAAAAGAATAGTTCACTTTCTAGCAGGTGCTGCGACATTTGTCTTTTTATCAATTTTTATTATAGGACAAGTTAGAGCAGTTGGATATGTGGCTTCACAATGGCTTAATATATCAGAAGAACTTGCGGCAATATTATTAATTTTTATCATAATGATTTTCACAATGCAAGGCGGATTACTTGCAATAGCATTCACCGACAGTTTTATGGCTGTGGGCATGGTGATAGGTGCTCTCATTATTTTTGGCACAATTATAAGCGACGTCTCTTTTGTCGAACTACTTAAAAGTGTCGATAAAATAAACCCTGAACTTGTAAACCCAACCACTTCCACTCCCTATGGTAAGAGTCGATATGGAATATATTTAATGCTACCATATACTTTTCTTTTCACAACGACATTGCCTTATATATCAATTAAATTTTTAGGATTTAAAAGAGATATAAAAACGCATGTGGCAGCACTTTATACAATACCAGTAGGAATAATACTTACAACAATTCCACTTGCTGGGCTTTATGTATTTTACAAACAGCCTAATCTTGCTAATCCTGACACTGCAATGCCCGTGTTCTTAAATACATATTTGCACCCGACAGTTAGTAGCATTATAACTCTATTCATATTGTTTGCTATGCTTTCTACAATTGGTGCTGTTATTCAGTCTTTAAGTGCGTCATTATCACATGACATGTATATGTCGATAACAAATAAAAAAGGCGCTAAGAACCCTCTTATCGATAGACTTGCCGTTCCTGTAGTTGCAGTCTTTGCGATATGTCTCACTTTCTTAGCCCCCGATGGACTTTTAGGTCAAATCGCTATAATTGGAACTGGCGGACTCATTTCCATGTTTGTAGGCCCTATTGTTGTTAGCGCTTTAATAAAAAGTAATATAACTATATGTCTAATTTCTATGATTGTAGGTTTAGCCTCTAACCTCATATTTACATTTGGTACAAATTTAGGCTGGGTAGAAATTCCTATCTTAGCCGCTGCATGTAATTCTTTAGTATATTTTGTCTTGAGTTTCATTAGCAATGGGTATAAACTAAAACCTGATAACTTGAAAACTAAAAGTATATAGTTTATTATAGAAAGTAATTAAAAAATTAAAGGATGATTATTATGAACAATAAACCAGCGACTGCCTCAACTTCACCTAGATTTTGCAATATGGGTAATTTTATGAGGCTTCCTAAATTAACTGATCTCAAAGGACAAGATTTCGCAATAGTCGGAATTCCATTTGACACAGGTTCTTCTTTTAGAGTGGGTTCGAGATTCGGCCCTAATGGCATTAGACAAATATCAGTTATGATGAAACCTAATAATGTTATTCTTGGTGTAAATATTTTAGATAAACTTAAAGGTGGCGATTACGGCGATATTAATGTTGTACCCGGCTATATTGAGAAAAGTTACGCTAATATTGAAAAAGAAATGGATGAGATTTTAGCGCATAATATTATACCTATAGGATTAGGTGGTGATCACTCGGTAACATTAGCTGAACTTAGATCTATCAAAAAAAAGCATGGTGCTGTTTCGTTAATTCATTTCGACTCACATGCTGACATAAATGACTTAGTCTTTGGTGAAAAATATAATCATGGAACACCTTTTAGACGTGCAGTCGAAGAGGGTTTGATTGATCCTCATAAATCTATTCAACTTGGAATGAGAGGCTCTTTATATGACGCTGACGAATTCAAAAAATCGGCAGAATTGGGCTTTCGATTAATACCAACACATGAGATGCGTGAGATGGGCGTTGAGAATATTATAAAAGCTATAAAAGAAAGAGTCGGCGACAATAAAGTTTTTCTTACATTTGATATCGACTTTATCGACCCTGCTTATGCACCAGGAACAGGCACACCTGAAGTCGGCGGCTGGAGTTCTTATGAAGCATTGCAAATGATCCGTAAAATTGGAGATTTCAATTATGTGGGCTTCGATATTGTGGAAGTTGCACCTTGCTATGATGCAGGCGAGATTACTTCACTTTTAGCTGCTAATATTGCTTTCGAATTTTTATCGATTTTGGCAGTAAAAAAGAAATAGATTTTTCATATTTAAACTATAAACAAAACCTTTTATATTTAATTATATAAGAGGTTTTTTTATATATAAATCAAATAAATATTTTTTAACAAATAGGATTTTGTCAAAAAGTTTTCAAGAAAAATATCGAAAGCGACACAGCTAGTTATAATCGCCAAACAATAAGCTAGATGTTTAACCAAAGAGGTAAAGAACGACTGCGTCGCATTTCTCATAAAAAAATCTGTAAAAAGATCAACACCTTTTTTAAAAGGTTTAAAAATAATGACTAAAAAAGTCCAGTTGTTTAATTGTAGGGTACAACAACCCATACTTATAAAATTAAGCATTCTCTCTCTCTTTTTTTATGATTATAAAAAATAATCACAATAATTGTTTGGCTCTTCTAGTATGATATCATTTGTTAAAAAAGTCAAGCAATCAAATATCTTTTTTTTGGATAAAAAATATTTTCAACCGAGTGTTAGTTTTTGTAGGTTCACTTCTTACTACATTCTTTAAAGTA
>CAMQVF010000048.1 GCA_947038115.1 uncultured Spirochaetia bacterium | reverse complement strand
AAATAATAGCGACAATAAATCGAACAATGAAGTTTGTATCGATAAAAATAATAGCATGCCAGAAGCGAAAGTTGAAAGCGAAAAGGGCACTCAAATAACATTTAGTAATAATGCTCCTCAGCATAATTCTCAATTTGAGTCAAATAATAGTGCGGTTGAAACATCTAATGAAATTAAAGAAATGCATGAAGATGTGAAAGTTGAAATTAGACAGTCACAAGATGCTGATATTATTACTATAAATGAGAATGAAGACCCATTTTCTCTTGCTAGTGATTCTGATTGGGATAATGAAATTAAAGAATCTGACAATACGGCTGCTGTAGTTACTGCTAATAATAGCGAATTTGTTTCTAGTAGTGATGATGAATATATATTTTCAGATGATGACGATGAAGATTTTTTCTTTGGTGAAGAAGACGAAAAAAGCGTTTAATAATTAAATGATTATTACTTTAACATTTTATGGATAAAACTGAAAATAATAAAACAACTTTAGCGGTTACAATTTTTAATAAAAACCTCGAAATCAATTGCAGTGGGGAGGATACCGCCTATCTTGAGGAGTTGTCTTCGTATGTTGATAAAATTATAAAAGATATTTATTTAAAACAACCCACGAAATCGGATGCTACTGTAGTAATTTTGGCATGTCTAAACCTAGCGGATGCTTTGAAACGAGAGATGGCTAAAAATGAATCTAGTGTCGAATTTTTGAATGACTTCACATCTCGATTAATATCTATAATTGAAACTGTAGAGTAAAATTATAGATATTAATTTATAAGTCAAATAAATATTTATTATGACACTTCGCTTACTAAATATTTCAGTAGTTTGTCATTATCCACTAGGTCTATAATAGTTTTTATATCTGATTTATCAATTCTCTTTGATACTGTTCTGCATCTATCAAATAAATTGAAAATTTTTAATGCCCTTTCTTTATTATAATATACTTTCCAACAACCAGTGCATAAGCTATTTTTTCCTTTATATTTTATAAAGCATAAGACATCGCAAATTGGATAACCTAAGAAAATACCTATTTCATGCGGAAAGTCTCCTGATGATTTTATTTTGTTTTTTAGTGTCAATATGCAATCATCTATTTTGTTTGTTTTGTATCCGTATTTAGATAATATATTTTTTACTTTCTTTTCATTCAAAATATTCATAAGTCTTTTTCTTCTATAGACATATATCAAAGCTCTTTTATCTGTAATATTTAATACTTCTATATGTATTGATTTTTCATTTAAAAATTTATTGCAAAAAGAAATTGTCTCATCTAGATTTTTTTTCGAAATATATGTGTATGTAAATAGATTAGATACTTTTAATCCTAATAAAGTAGGGGAGCAATAATCTTTTAAGAAGTTATTAAACATATTTCTAATGCCTTTTTAGTGTTAGTGTATTCTAACATTTAATATTAAATTGAGAATAATATCAAATATTTTTTTATAATATCTTTTTATTTTAATTAAAAACTCATTGACTTTTAATAAGGCAAGTGTTAGTATGTTCTAACATTAAATAATAAGGTGATAAAGATAAATTATTTTTTGAAAATTAAAAGGATTTTACTTATGAAAACATGTGTTTTTTATGGAAGCAGTACTGGGGTAACAGAAGATATTGCAAATAGAGTATCAAAATTGTTAAGTTGTGATATTTTCGAATGTTCTCAAATAGAGAAATCTAAAGATTATGATTTACTCATACTAGCAACATCGACATGGGGTGAAGGCGATTTGCAAGATGACTGGGATAGTGCTTTGAGTAAGATTAAAACTACTGATTTCAATGAAAAGAAAATAGCATTGATTGGTATTGGCGATCAAGATAGTTATGGCGACACTTTTGTAAATGGAATGAAGACTCTATATGATGTTACAAAAAGTAAAGGGGCTACATTTATAGGAACTACTTCAACCGATGGATATTCTTTTAGTACTTCTACTGCGGTAGAAAATGGAATGTTCTTGGGGTTAGTAATAGATGAAGAGAATCAAAGTGATTTGACTGATGATAGAATTAAGAATTGGCTTGACAGCTTGAAATAGAGTTTAAGTCAAAATAATAAATCTAAGTTACTCAGTGTAGTAGCTTAGAATTGCTTGAAGAATTAATATGCCCGATGGGAGCTTTTGAGTAGTGCCTATTGGGTGTATTATATTTTATTTATATCACTAAGTAAAACACTGAATTTCATTCCAAGCGAGGCTTTTATTAGAATGACTGTGTCTTCTTTTATATAGTTTTTTAGGCTATCAAAAATTAGACTCGGGCTTTCAAAATGCTTTTTATTTTTGATTTTTACACCGTCAAATATATTTTTCGAATGCTTGCCACATGTGAAAATAATATCGATATTTTTGGTATTATTATTTATATATTCAGCTATTTGTTTATGATAATTTGAGTTTTCAGTTTCAGTCTCAAGCATGTCACCAATGACTGCTATTTTTATTTTTTCTTTTTGATTTTCAAGAACGTCAATCATTCCCATTAATGCTTTGAAATTAGAATTATATGAGTCGTTTATTATGACAGCATTATTCTTAATTATTTTCTCCATTCTACCATTAATGCTTTTATATTGAGTTAAAACATCTGCACATTTTTTTATATCTACATCATAATATTCAGCAATTTTTAATGCACCTAAAATATTATAAGTATTAAATTCTCCCAAAAGAGAATGTGTAAATATCACGTTTTTATATATAAATGAATTGTCGTTAATTGATGTCACTTCATTTTTCGAGAACTCGATTATATTCAAAATATTATTTTTTTTACATTCACTCAAAACAATATCTTTACAATTTATATCTTCATTAAATATCGCTGTTGTATTTTTGTGAGTGTTATAAAAAAGTTCCGACTTTGCATAGGCAATATTTTCTAATGACCCCAAATAGGCAATATGAGCAGGCTCGATATTATTAATTAAAACCAAATTAGAAATTAAACATTGAGATATTCTTTTAAGCTCCAAAGCATGGTTCATACCAGCTTCGAAAACGGCAATTTCATGTGTGCTGTCTAATTTCATAATACTTTTAGGCACACCTATTTCATTATTCAAATTCCCTTCATTTTTTAATGTTTTATATTTAGTCGATAAAAATAGGGCAGTGAGTTCTTTTGTAGTTGTTTTTCCTGCACTACCAGTTATAGCAATGATGGGGATATTAAATTTAAGCCTATATTCACGGGCTATTTTTATAAACGCTAAAACAGTGTCATCGTAAACAAATGTGATTGCGTCTTTTTTATTTTTTATATTGCTATCAGAAGCGACAACAAAAAAACGGCAACCTTTATTGTAGACTTCTTCTAAAAAATCATGCCCATCGAAAGTCTCGCCGTTGATGGCTATAAATAATGTGTTGGCAGAAAAATCATCTCTGCTGTCAATTGATATTTTATCGATTTTAGAATTTAATATAATTTCGTCATTAGAATTACTTTTATCTGACAAAGCATTTATAATATCTTTCACAATTAAAGTTTTGATAATGCCTCCCTTGCGACTTCTCTGTCATCGAAGTGAATAGTTTTGTCGGCGAAGATTTGATATGTTTCATGGCCTTTGCCTGCGATTATTACAATATCATTTTTTTTAGCTTCTTTTATAGCCTCGAATATTGCATCTTTTCTATCGATTATTTTTTTATATCTGAAGTTTGGATTTATATTTTTACTTTTTTCATTAACTTTAAAGCCTTCTTCAATGTCTGCCATAATTTGTTCTATTGCTTCTGATCTTTGATTATCGAGAGTGAGTATTGCTATGTCGCTATTTTCTAATGCAATATTCGCCATTATCGGACGTTTAAGCCTGTCACGATTGCCTCCACAGCCAAATACTACAATTATTCTATTTGGTTTAAGAACTCTTGCCGATTGTAATATATTTTTAAGACTGTCTGGGGTGTGTGAATAATCGACAGCGACAATAAAATCATGTTCTTCATTTGTAACAATTTCGAAGCGTCCGTCCACTTGAATTGTCTCGATAGCTTTAATCGACTTTTCTTTATCAAACTTTTTTTCGAATGCATACGCTAGTGCAGAAAGTGAGTTCAGTACATTGAAGTCGCCTAAAAGTTTTAATGATACATCTTTGTAATATTCGCCGTAAACATATAATTTATATTCAATTTTTTTTATGTCCATCGATATTATTTCTGCATAATAGTCACAGTTTTTATCAAATCCGAATGTAATTAATTTAATATCTAATTTTTCAATATAGTTTTTTATTTTATCAAAATAGTCGGTATGAATATTTACTATAGCAAATTTATCTTTTTTACAACTTTTTTTGAGCAAGTCGAAAATTATAAGTTTTGAATCTAAATATTTCTCCATAGTTTGATGATGGTCAAGATGGTCTTCAGTTATATTGCTAAAAATAACGGCGTCATAATTAATCTCGTCGCATCTGTGTAGTTCTAAAGCATGTGATGAGGCTTCCATAATTGCTGTGTCGACATTTTTCATCACCGACTTGCTGAATATATCTTGCATTTGAATTGTGTCGGGTGTGGTTAATGCAGTTTCTAATACTTCATTGTCGATTATATTTTTTATAGTGCCAATTACACTCGATTTTTTATCATTTGCTTCTATTATACTTTTAATTAAATATGTTGTTGTTGTTTTGCCATTTGTGCCTGTAACGCCAACGACTGATAATTTGCGAGTGGGGTTGTCGTAGAAATTGTTTGCAAGTGGAGCTAAATATTTGCGAGTGTTGCTAACTTTTATAAAACATATATCTTCATTTTTTTTTATGTCATATGAATAATTCTCATCACATAAAATGGCAATAGCATTATTTTCTATGGCTAAATCGATAAAGTCATGCCCATCGCTTTTGAATCCTGCAATTGCTATAAAAAGGCTTTGAGGTTTTATATTTCTTGAGTCGAATGATATATTTTCAATTTTTATGTCATGAAATTTTTTATCAATTAAATTTATATCTATAATATTTTTAGTTAAATCTTTTAATAACATCGACATTGTTTTTAGCCTTTAATTTTTTTATTTTTTATTTTTAAGATAATAATCTATATTTATATCCGCATGAACTCTAGGAACTTGTTCTCTTTCAATTTGTAAATATAAAATATCATTTTCGCCACGGGGTTCGATTAAACCGCTTTGAATTCCTATTTCTATAAATCGATTAGGCGCTGAATATTGTGTTTCTTTTGCAATCAACACGTCATATCTTTTTTTTACTTCTTTTATTTCTTTATCTAAAGCAGATATCTGATTATTGACATCGCTAAAATACATATTTCTTAAAAATGATAAACCAATTAAGAGTATTAAAAATATTAAAAACAATATAAATAAAAAACCTAGAGTGAATGTTTTTTCATCTTTTGATTGACTATTATATTCTTCTTCTTTTGGAATCATACAACTTTCTCCACAATCCTCATTTTACAACTTCTACTAGGTGGATTCTTTTTAATCTCTTCATCGGTTGGTATGAGTACATGTTTGTTGATGAGCCTAAATAGACCATCTTTATTTCTGGTTTTTTCATTAGCCTTCAAATATTGTTTGACAGCTCTGTCTTCAAGTGAATGATAACTCATAAATACGACAATGCCTTTATCGGCTAGGCATTCATAAATTCCTTTGAGAGCATCTTCTAAAATATTAATCTCGTTATTGACTTCGATACGAATGGCTTGAAATACCAATGTCGCAGGATGTGTTTTATTATATCGATTTTCTTTTCTTGTATTATGAAAGATAATATTTTCAAGTTCTTTAGTAGTCTCGATTACTGTTTTACTTCTAGCGTCAACTATTGCTTGTGCCATAAATCTAGCATTTTTCATTTCGCCATATTTATAAAAAACATCTTCAAGCTCTTTTTGACTATATTTATTTACAACATCATAGGCACTTTTGTCGTTAATACCCAAACGCATATCAAGCTTTGTGTCATCTTTAAACGAGAAACCTCTGTTTGCTTCTTTAAAATGATATAATGAAACACCCAAGTCGAAAAGCATAAAACCGACTTTTCCTACATGGGCTTCAGGTAATGATGTTTTAATATTATCGTAAGTAGTATTGTGATAAGATATATTGTTAAAGTTTTCGAGGCGTTTTTCTGCTATTTTTAATATTTCAGCATCTCTCTCGAATGAGTGTAAATGATTGCTTTTTTGAGCCAAGACTTCGCTATGCCCACCTTCGCCAAGTGTCGCATCGACTGATATTAACTCATCAAAAGAGTTTGGTATAAAACTTATAACCTCGTTAAGCATGACAGGGGTATGTACAATATTCATCATAAATATAGATATCGGCTAAAAGTACTATAAAAATAATAAAATATAAGAAGTATATCTCAATTTTTTTCGAAATATTAAAAAAAATTTACATATTGACAATTATGCTTATTACGATTATACTCAAAAGACAGAATCATGCATATAATATGTTTTAAGGAATTAATTAACAATGAAAGAATCGTATAAAGAACGAATGAACAAAGCGTTTGGAGCATTTCAAAATGATCTTAAAGGTATCCGTACTGGTCGTGCGAATGCTTCTATATTAGATATGGTTAAGGTCGAAGTTTATGGAAACAATGTTCCACTTAAGCAAGCAGCGAATGTTTCAACGCCTGATGCTAAAACAATATTGGTTCAGCCATTTGATAAATCACTTGTGTCTGAAATTGAAAAGGCTATATTAAAAGCCGACTTAGGTTTCAACCCTTATAGTGATGCTGGAAATATCCGTATCGTTGTGCCTGAACTTACAAAAGAAAGACGTGAAGAACTTAAAAAAGGTGTTCGAACTAGAGCAGAAGAAGCACGTGTGGCTATTCGTAATATTCGACGTGATGAAAATGACCATACAAAAAAAGAACTTAAAGAAAAACTTATTTCAGAAGATGAGTCTAAAACTTTAGATAAAAAGGTTCAAACAGAAACTGATGCATTCATCAAGAAAATTGATGAGCTTATTGTAAATAAAGAAAAAGAGCTTGATACAATATAGTAATGGCTGAAAATATCGATGAAATGAGAAAAATACCATGTCATGTCGCCATTATTATGGATGGTAATGGTCGCTGGGCTAAGGCTAGAAATAAAGAACGTGCTTTTGGTCATAGGGCAGGCAGTGAGAATGTTATTAAAGTTGTCGAAGCTGCTTGTGACCTTGGCATAAAATATATCACGCTTTATGCTTTTTCAACTGAAAATTGGAAGCGTCCTCAGAGTGAAAAAAAAGCTTTGTTTAGTCTTCTTAATGAGTTTTATAAAAAAGAGATTAAAAGGCTGATTAAAAATAATATTTTGATAAAACATATTGGCGATATTTCTTTATTTCCAAAAAAAACTCAAGATATTATAGCGGCTGCTGAAGCTGAGACTTTAGTTAAATGTAGCGATCCTATTATCACTGTTATTTTAGCATTAAATTATGGTTCATTTGATGAGCTTAGAAGAGGATTAATTTCTTTTTCTCATGATATAAAAAATAATATTTTGGATATAGATAATATAAACAATGAAACGATATTTAATTATTTAGATACCAAAGATGTGCCGAGTCCTGATCTTTTAATCAGAACATCGGGGGAGTGTCGATTAAGTAATTTTTTACTTTTACAAATAGCTTATAGTGAGTTATATTTTACAAATACGTTATGGCCTGACTTCTCTAAAGAAGAGTTTAGTAAATCTATTACTTCTTATATGAAAAGAGATAGGCGTTATGGAGGAATCGATTTATGAAAAAAAGACTTCTAGTCGCAATGGCTATGATAGTGCCCGCCTTGCCAATAATGTTTAATAATAAATTGATAGCTTTATATCATATATTAGTTTTAGTTATTTCATGCATGATGGCATGGGAGATATTTTATATGGCGAAAATTCATAAAGATAAAAATTTACGAACTGTTGTCGCCACAATTATTTTTATGATTATAGGCTATGTTGTTATGGTCTGTGGTGAGCCTTTGATTACTGGCTTTGAATTAGAGCCACTTTATAAAGTAATGCCTTATAGTCAATATTTCCAGATAATAAATAATCCATTCGGTGCTATAGAAATTGTAACTATGATGATTTTTGCACTCATAACAACTCTTATCGCTATTAATATGTTTAAAGTTGAAGGGGTTTCTTTTAAAGAGAGAGGCCGTGCGATACTCACATCTGTTTTCGCATTTATTTATGTTGGTATTGGGTTTTGGCATATGAGTTTAATTCGACTTATGCCTGAAGGCAGATATTTAATATTGTTCATTTTAGGTTGTGCTTGGATAGGCGACACTGGTGGATATGTTGTGGGTAGGAAATATGGCAAGCATAAAATGACTAATTCTGCATCTCCAAATAAAAGCTATGAGGGTATGATTGGGGTATATTTATTTCCTTTGATATTCACAGCTTTATTTATTTATTTATATAAAAATGGTTATTTGTCATTATTTTTAGGCAAAGAACTCATCAGCTATTCTGTATTAAAAATGTTTGTATTATGTATTCTCTTCACGACTACAGGTTTTCTTGGCGACATGGGCGAGAGTTTAATTAAAAGAATGTATAATACCAAAGATTCAAATAAAATGTTTCCGGGTCATGGTGGTGTTTTCGACATTTTCGATAGCGTCATTCTTACAGCACCGATAGCTTATTATATATTTATTCTTATGTAATTTTTTATAGCCTCTTAATTTCATTTGGTACATCTTTAGTCATTTTTTAAGTTGACAAATATCTTTTTGTATTAGATAATGATAAGAGTATGTGTTATTGTGTAGATTTTGATAAAATAATTTGTAAAAAAAGATAGAATATGGTTTATGTCAGAAGAACTTTTTACCAGAAAAACAACAGCGAGGGATATATTAGCCGTAGCTGAAAAAAAACTTGAGAGTGGTTTATTTTTAGAGGCTTTAGAAAATTTAGAAACCATGATGGAAATGGATTTTAACTTTCCTAAGCTTTATGAAATTACCGCTTGTGTTAAGTTTTGGCTTAATAGAAAGAATAAAATAGATAGCTTGCAAGATGATGATATGGTGCTTGCTCTGTTTTTAGATTCTTCTTATAAAGGCTTTGTAGAGTTTTGTAAAAAGAAGTCTATCGATTTAGAACTTATAGCTATAAAATCTATACATAAATATGTTTATAAAGAAATTGTACATCTGATGACGTATAAAGACTTTAATATGGGCTCGCATGAGAGTAAAGATACGCTCATACTTTTAGGTGTCGCATTCATTGAACTTGAATCTATAACTGATGCCTTAAAGACTTTTGATTATTTGCGTACCATTCTTCCATATGATGGGGAATGTGCATTTTTTCTTTCAGAATTATACTATAGAGTCGGCAATATGAAAGCGTCTAAGGTTTTTTTGAGAGATGCTTTATTCTATGGTGTTCTCGAAATGCCCACATATTATATGACGGTTCCTTTGATATATGAGATTAAAAGTGTCATAGAAAAACGAGGACTTCATAATTCAAGTGCAGAAGAGATTAATTCTTGGATGAGTGCTTATAGCGAACTTATGAACTTGCTCGATGCTAAAAGAGCGTTTCATAGCGAAGAAGAAATTTTACTTAGACGTACAATCTCGAAACTTGAAGTGGATCATAGAAAGATAAAGTTAAGACCTCAAGTTGCGCCAAAATTACTTGCTTGTTATGCTTGGCTTGTTACTGGGCTTATTATCGATGATAATGAAGAAGATGCCGATGAAATTACTATTTTGGGGCGTAAAATGGCTTTGATAGATAAAGAGCTTGTGCAATATTACATAAAAATACTAGGGTTAGAGAGGTAAATGATATGTCGAATTCATCTTTAGAAAAGTTAGAATCAGTTTTCTCGCAGGAAATGTTTACGAGGAAGCAGGTAAAAAGTTATAGTATTAAAGATTTTGAAGAATTATTTCCAACTATAGAAGAAATAGAAGAAAGTGATATTGATGCTGCTATCGATTTATCATCTAAACAACTAGAAAGAAACCAGCAGAATGTGGCAGCTCTTTATAGTTGTGCAATTCTCAATTTTAAGAAAAAGAATTATTCTGATTCTAATTTTGAAAAATTATTACTCCTATTTAAAAAACAAGATAATTGGGATGTTGTAGAATATTTATCTAAAAAAATATTAAGTTTTGTTGAAACTGATTATGCACTAAAATATCTTGCTCATTATTATGAAAACGTGAAGAGAAGAGATGAGGCTTTAGCCATTTGGGAACGTCTTATCAGGTTCGACTCTGAAAACCCTGAATTGCCTGAAAAAATCGCTCATTTGAAAGAAGAAGCGGGTGACCTTAAAGGTGCTGAAACTTATTATAAAATATCTTTTGAAAGAAATTTAGCTAAGCATCGTGCTGGTGAGGCGTCGGCAAATATTAAAAAAATTTTAGAGCTTGATCCTGACAACTTCCTTTATTTAGCAAAACATGAGAGTGCTTTGTCACAATTAGTTGAAGCTGATTTTATGATTGATAAATGGAAAATGATATTTTTCTACTACTCGGATGCGTCACTTTATAAAGAAGCACTTAAAACTATTAAACATTTACTTGCTTATGAGCATGGTATTGTTAGACAAAATAATAAAAAAGCTAAATTTTTTAGACATCGTTTAGTTGAAATTTATGAATGTCTTTATCCAAATCATTCACTTATAGAAAAAATAAAAGAAATATCTAATATTACAAATGTATTTAAAGACCCAAAGGCATGTGTCGAAATATTTGAAAACTATATACAGTATGATATTGGTAGATATGTATATCATAGGAATTTTGGAGTAGGTAAAATTAAAAGCATTTCTATTGAAAGCGTTATAATTAAATTTACAACTCAAGATTTACCTAGAACTATGAGTTTTGACATGGCTATAAAGTCGCTTACTATGCTTGAGGCTGATGATATTTATGTTTACAAAGCATATAAACTTGAGGATCTTAAAAAACTAGCAGTGGCTACACCTACTGAAATTTTATCTATGATACTTAAGTATAAAGATTCTATTACTACAAAAGACTTAAAGCAAGAGCTTGTGCCTGTAATCGTACCTGAAGCCACTTACACTAAATGGCTTGAGTCGGTTAAAAAACTTGTTCGTGCGAGTACAACTGTAAAATTCGAGAAAAATGCATTCCTTTATAATAAGAATGCTTTATCTTATGATCTTGAAACTATAAGAAAATTTACTGAAACTAAAGATTTTCTTTTACGTTATCAAATATATATGGAATATCTACATTATAGTAAAGATGCAAAGTCTGAAGAGGCTAAAAAAATGCATGACTATTTTATCGATGTAGCTAATGATTCGACTAAAGAAGACTATGAGCTTATAATAAGCACAATACTTCTTAAAATGCAAGGTGAGCAAGCTATTCCAAGCATTGATGATTTAATATTAAAAGCTAAAAATTATACAAAAATATATGAGCTTTTACCGTCAGCGAATTATAGAGATCGTTATATTTCATCGATTGCAAGCACTCATGGTGAGAATGCTGATAAAATTATTTCAGGAATGCTTTATTCTAGTCAAGTAAAAAATCATTACTTAATTGTAAATAAATTGATTAACGAAGAAAAAATCGGATTGCTTGAAGATACAATAGGTGATATTTTCTTCCATTATAAAGAATATCCAGAGTCTTTTTTATATTTCGCTCAAAAAGTTCTTGACGGAGAATATGTTGAGACTATTGGTAAAAATATAAAAATTAATACAGAAATTCTTATGGCGGATATGCTTAGTTTAATACCTTTCTTGAATAAATTGAGTGATAAAAAAGAAATATCTTCTCATTCACGTAAAATGCTTAAAACTGTTTACGATTTGCTGTTTGAAAAAGAGCATCTTCTACGTTTTATAGAGACAGAGTCTGAAGAGAGTGTAAAAAAGATATATAGCGAGTTTCAAAAACTTACTTCTCTTGAGCAACATTATCAAGCAGATATTATATCGTCGGTTACAAAGCGTTTTCCGGCATTTATGTAGTTTGAAATCGGTAATGGTATTTATATATAGCATATTTATACTATTACCGACTTTTCTAACAGTTTAGTCGAACAGTAAAATTGTTGGAATTGGTATTGACAATTTTCATTTATTTGTTTTAATATAAGTATAGAAAATGTTTAATTGATTAGGATAAATTATGAGTTTTAATCTTAAAGATAAGGTAGTACTTATTACTGGTGGAAGTCGTGGAATAGGGCTCGCACTTGCTCGGGCATTTGCGGCAGAGTCGGCCAAGGTTATTATAACTGCTACTAAAGAAGAAAAGGCTTTGGAAGTCGCTAAGAGTTTAGAGACAGAATATGGAATTGAAGCTTTAGGGCTTTGCCAAAATGTTTCTTCTAGCGAGTCTTGCAAAAATGTGATTGAAGCGATTATTAGTAAATTTTCAAAAATAGATGTGCTAATAAATAATGCGGGTATCACAAAAGATATGTTAGTTTTGCAAATGGCTGATGATGACTGGACTTCGGTTATTGATACGAATTTATCAGGAACTTTTTATACAACTCGTGAAGCTGTAAGATATATGCTTAAAGCACGCACTGGAAAAATAATTAATATGTCGAGTGTTGTCGGTAAGTTTGGCGGTGCTGGGCAGGCTAATTATTCGGCTTCGAAGGCTGGAATTATCGGCATGACTAAGTCATTCGCTAAAGAGTTCGCCGCTCGTAATATTAATGTTAATGCAATAGCACCTGGGTTTATCGAGACCGAGATGACTAGTGTTTTATCTGAAGATGTTGTATCGAAAATTAAATCACAAACACCACTTAAAAGATTTGGACAAGCCCAAGATGTCGCTAATGTTGCATTATTTTTAGCGTCTAATTTAAGTGATTATGTTACGGGAGAGACAATCGCTGTTGATGGCGGAATGTCTATGTAGTTGCTAGGTACTATGTAGTTTTACTACGTTTTATTTATATATGTATATGAAATTTGTTTCGAAAAAAAAGGAGTAGAATTATGGCTTTAATCGATGACGTAAAAGATGTTGTGGCTTCACAATTGAACATTTCTGATTTAAGTAAAATCACAGAGAATGCATCTTTTGTAGATGATTTGAATGCTGATTCACTAGATTTAGTTGAGCTTGTAATGGAGCTTGAAAAGAAGTTCGACCTTAAGATTCCTCAAGAGGATCAAGAGAAGTTAAGAACTGTTGCTGATGCTGTAAAATATATTGAAGAGCATAAGTAATAAAGTTATTTTTATATCTTGTATTAAATTTAAATATTTAGTTTAATGCAAGATATTAAAAACTGTTATATTAAAAGTTAGGAGAGTATTATGAGTGAACGCAGAGTAGTTATTACAGGCATGGGCGTTGTGAGCACTTTGGGTAATGATGTACAAACTTATTGGAATAATTTATTAAACGGGGTTTCTGGCGCAAAGACTTTTTCTAAATACTTTGATCCTGAAGAGGTGGGGCTTTTAACTAAATTTGGTTGTGAAGCACCTGCATTAGAAGGGGAATTTTATTCTGACAAAAAGATGCTTAGAAGATTTGATCCATATATCTCTTTTTCTGTTTATGCCGCATATCATGCACTTAAGCAAGCAGGTATTAATCCACGTGAGGGCTTTGATTCAGTTAAAGCTGGCGTTATTATCGGTAGTGGTATTGGTGGAATAACTACCTTGATGAGAGAACATGATACTTTAAATAATGATGGGCCTAGTCGTGTATCACCATTTTTTGTACCAATGCTTATACCAAATATGGCAGCTGGCGTTGTCGCTATGGAATATGGTTTTCAAGGTGTTAATTATGCTCCTGTTA
>CAMQVF010000047.1 GCA_947038115.1 uncultured Spirochaetia bacterium | reverse complement strand
GCTAGATAATAAAATTGAATTTATGCCTTGTAATGAAATGAATGCTGTGGGCCCTATGGCAGGGATAATTTCAGCTTCAATGTCTGTGCATATTATATATAATAAAACATTTGGAAATTATGCTTATAGCAACATCAATGAAGGGCTTGGAAAAGTCTTAAGATTTGGTGCTAATAGCGATGAAGTTATTAACAGACTAAAATGGATAAACTCTATATTCTCAGATATAATCGCACTTGCCATAGAAAATGCAAAAGAAATAGACTTAAAAAATATTATATCACAAGCCATCCAAATGGGTGATGAATGTCACAACCGAAACAAGGCGGCAACTAGTTTATTTTTTCGACAAATTGTGCCTCATATAATATCTATATCTGACAAATTTGATAAAAAAGATATATTAGATGCAGTAAATTTCATAGAACAAAATGAACATTATTTCTTAAATCTATCAATGGCCGCAGCAAAAGCATCTCTCGACTCTGCAAAAAATATAGAGAATTCCAGCATTGTTTTATGTATGTGTCGAAATGGAATAGACTTTGGAATACGACTATCTAGCATGAGCGATAAATGGTTTACCGCCCCAGTCAATTTTGTAAATGGATTATTATTTCCGGGCTTTACTAAAGATGATTGCTGTGGAGATTTGGGAGACAGTGCCATAACAGAAACTTTTGGCATAGGTGGTTTCTCAATGGCGGCATCCCCTGCTATAGTTAAATTTGTCGGTGGCACAGTGGAAGATTCTAAAAAATATACTAAGTCAATGAAGCAAATAAGCGTGTCAGAACATAATATATTCACAATTCCAAACCTAGATTTTGAAGCTTCTCCATTAGGTATTGATGTGCTAAAAGTTATTGAAACTTCGATACTCCCTATTATAAATACTGGAATAGCACATAAAAAATCTGGAATTGGACAAGTTGGTGCGGGGCTAGTTAATCCTCCTATTAGTATTTTCGAAGAAGCTATTATAGAACTTTCAAATAATATAAAATAAATTGACAATTCATAAAATGCTGATAAAATTAATAGATAAATTAATATTTAAGGATTATAATTATGTTAGACACATTATTAAATAGATACCCTGATTTAAAAGAGACAATGCCTGAAATAAAAAAGGCAATTGCGACTATTATAGAAACATATAAAAATGGCGGCAAAGTTTTACTCGCAGGAAATGGCGGAAGTGCTGCCGACTCTGAACATATGGCAAGCGAATTATTAAAATCATTTGTAAAAAAACGCCCATTAGATGAGAACATTAAAAATAAATTAATTGAGGCAGATAGTGAAAATGGAGAATATATCGCGAATAATTTGGAGACACCACTTCAAGCAATCGCTTTAACCTCTCACTTCGCACTTGCAACAGCGTATCTAAATGATAGAGACCCCTATTTAGTATTCGCTCAACAATTATTAGCATTTGGAAAAAAAGGTGATGTATTCATAGCTTTCAGCACTTCAGGCAATTCGAAAAATGTTTTTTATACTAGCGTTTTAGCAAAAGCATTAGGCATAACTGTAATATCTTTTACTGGAGCTGATGGTGGAAAACTTGCGAAAAATGCTGATATAAAAATAAAATCACCCGCAAATGAAACTTATAGAGTGCAAGAATATCATTTACCAATTTACCATGCTATATGTATTGAAGTTGAAAAATATTTCTTTTAAAAAATTTATAGTATAAAAATATATAGTAATATTTGAATTTATATGCTATACTATACATGAAATAATCACGGAGTTTTTATGACTAAAGAAGATTTTATAGAAAGTGAAAAAAATATGATTCCAGTAATTTCTATAATGAGGACTGAAAAAGAGAGAATTAAAATAGATAAAGTAGAAGATTATTATCAAATTTTTCTACAACTATTTAAATCAGAAGAAACATTTTTAAGAAACAAGAAACATTTTTGGGTTATAGGCATTAATAAGGAAGGCTATACTTCTTGTATTTATATCGCTGCATTAGGCATAAAAAAAATAGCACTCACTACAGCCATTGAACCTTTTAAAGCTGCCTTAGAGTTTAAGTCTACTAAAGTGATAATAGCGCATAATCAAATAGAAGAAGGCATATTGCAGGCGGACGCTATAGATTTGGAATATACAAACAAGGTATATCATAAAGCTAAAAGCTTGGATATTGAACTTATCGACCATATGATTATTGGGCATGAGAGTTTATCGAGTAAAAAACCAGAATATTATAGTTATAAAGAAAAACATTTAATAGAATTTATCAAACAAGATATAACATACAAAACTGTCGATGAAGCAAGCGAAGAATTGGAACGCGAAAAACAAGACAGAGAAGAAGAAGGCCGAGAGAAAGGCGAAAAAGATAAAGCTATAGATGTTGCTAGAAAACTACTTAAAAGTAATGTCGATATAAGTATAATAGTATCATGCACTGGGCTTAGCAAACAACGTATTGAAGAAGTCGACAAAGCCCAAAAATTATTCGAAAGTATCGATGAAAACTACTAGAAAATATTTATCTAAGACTTTTTAGAATTATACTTTCTCATATCAAATGCTATGGCAGCGATTATAATAATACCTTTGATAATTTGTTGCCAATAAGCAGAAACACCTAAAATAACAAGCCCGTTATTTAAAACCTCAAATATTAAAACACCTGTTAATATTCCTGACGCTGTGCCTATTCCGCCAGAAGTTGAAACCCCACCGATAGTACAAGCAGCTATGGCATCAAGCTCATACATAGTCGCATAATTATTTGTCGCACCACCTGTTCTTGCTGCTAGCAACAGACCAGCAATTCCATATAATACGCCAGCTAAAGCATAAGTTTTTATAGTGGTCATTTTGACATTTATCCCAGACACTAAAGCTGCCGCAGGATTTCCACCTATCGCATAAATATATTTACCAAAAACTGTTTTATTGAGTAAAAACCAAATTATCAGCATGGTGAAAGCTGCGAATAATATTAAATTAGGAATGCCCACAGTGTTTCCTGTCGCGAGCCCTGTGAAATCATTTCGAAGTCCGCCGATGGGTTGTGCATTAGTATAAAGTGAAGAAATACCATATACAATAACCATCATACCCAATGTCGCAATAAATGGAGGAATCTTAAAAGTTGAAATTACCAAACCATTAACTGTACCAATTGTTAGACCAGTTATAACTACGGCTAAAAATGGAACAATCAAAGCTAATTGAGGCAAGTTCGGAAACATTTTATATGCATATTCAGGCTTTTGCATTAATGATGCGGCTATACATGCGGTGAGACCGACAATTCTCCCAGACGATAAATCGGTACCACGAGTTATTAAAATACAACCCACTCCCAAAGCGATGATTGACCTAACTGAAGATATACGCAAAACATTCATAATATTTGCTATAGATAAAAAAGAAGGCTCTATTATACCAAGTGCTATCACAAGAAATAAAAGTACAAAATAAATACCACCCTTTTCGAAAGCATTTGATACTTTGTTTAAAACTATCTTACTACTCATTTATATTCTCCTTAAAAACAGCTAGTAGCTAAATCCATAATTGTCTCTTGATTAAACTCATCTTTTTCTAAAATACCGCCAAGTCGTCCATTACTCATAACCATTATTCTATCAGATATGCCCATGAGCTCAGGCATTTCAGAACTTATCATAATAATACCCTTCCCTTCTTTTGCGAGTTCATACATTAAAGAATAAACTTCATACTTAGCACCAACATCAATACCCCTAGTCGGCTCATCCAATATCAAAATATCAGGGTAAGTAAGAAGCCAGCGAGCTATTAAAACTTTTTGCTGATTACCCCCAGATAAATTTTGTATAATTGCTCGAGCATTCGGAGTTTTTATATTTAATTTTTTTATATAATCATTTGTAATATCAAAATCTTTTTTATCATTAATAAATAGACCCTTATATGCAAGCTTTGGATATGAAGCAATAAGCATATTATGTTCTATGGAAAGACAACCCAAAATTCCTGTAACTCGCCGCTCTTCTGTAAGCAGTGCTAAATGTGCATCAATCGCCTCAATTGAGCTTTTAATATTTCTTTTTTTATTATTAATAGTAATATCACCCTTCACAGTTCTAAGTCCAAAAATGCTTTCCATTAATTCTGTTCTTTGAGCACCAACAAGCCCACCAATTCCAAGTATTTCACCCTTTCTAAGTTCAAATGAAATATCTTTAAAAGAAGAAGTATTTGTCGAAGTGAGATTCGCCACTTTCATAATAACTTCATCGCCTCGGGTATAATTTTTAGGAGGAAATCGATTGTCTAATTTACGTCCAACCATTTTTGATATAATATCGTCAATAGTAAGTTCATCAAGATCCCATCTTCCGATATACTCGCCGTCCCTCATAATTGTTACAGCGTCGCAAATAGTTTTAATTTCTTCCATCTTATGCGAAATATAAACGATTGCCACACCATTGCTCTTTAATTTTCTAATCATTCCAAAAAGATGTGCGACTTCAGTATCAGTGAGTGATGATGTCGGCTCATCCATTATTATAATTTTAGCTTTATAAGAAATTGCTTTCGCTATTTCCATCATTTGAATTTGTGATACAGATAAATGAACAACCAGCGACTTAGGGTCCATTTTAATGCCAAGCGTTTCAAAAAGTTTTCTTGAATCCTCATTCATCTTAGCATGATCCACTATAAATGGTAAAAATTTAGTCGGATAACGCCCAAGGTAAATATTTTCAGCAACAGTTCGATAAGGCACGGGGTGAAGCTCTTGATGAATCATTGTAATGCCACGAGCCAAAGCATCTCTGGAACTGCTTATTTTTATAACCTCATTGTCCTGCAATATCTCACCTTCGCTAGGAGTTTCGACGCCAAATATACACTTCATTAATGTCGACTTGCCAGCCCCATTCTCTCCAACCAATGCATGAACTTCGCCAGCCTTCAACCTAAATTGAACGCCTTTAAGTGCATGAACCCCTGCGAAACGTTTATGAAGTTCTTTTACTTCTAAGGCAAATTTTTCTTCTATAATCATAAAATATCCTTAAAATCATTTCAACAAGGGTTCGATACGCTTAAATATTATTTATAAAAAAGTCTATTTGAAATCTTTATAATTATCTTTAGTTACTGCAACATAAGGAATCCAAACATAATTACCATCTGTAAATGTATAATCTAATTCTTTAGGATCTGTTTTTTCTGCCAAAGCTGTAGTAATATCATAAATCGCAGTACCTTGACCTTTAGAATCATTCAAAACTGTTGCATAAAGCAAGCCATTTTCGATAGAATCTAATGCAGGTGCTGTGGCATCTACACCTATAACTGGTATAAATTTGCCATCTTTAAAATACCCCGCAGCTCGTAATGACTCAATCGCACCCAAGGCCATATCATCATTATTAGAAAAAACCACTTCGATGTTATCACCATGTACAGCAAGCCAAGCGTCCATTTTTTCTTGACCATTAACTCTCTGCCACATTCCAGTATCTTCAGCCAATTTTTCTGTCTTCATACCACTATTTTCAACTGCTTTAATAGAATGTTCTGTACGCAAAATAGCATCTTGATGTCCTGGTTCACCTGTAAGCATAACATACTGCATAATGCCGTCGCCATTTTTATCAGCTTCTGGATTATCCATAAAATATTCAACCGCTATCTCACCTTGAATACGTCCAGACTCTTCAGCCTTAGCACCAACATAATAAAGCATATCCCATGACGCCATGTCTTCAGATACAGGCTCACGATTAAAAAATACTATTGGAATATTAGCATCTTTAGCTTTTTGAATAATAACTGGAGCCGAAGTTCTATCAACCATATTAACAGACAAAGCATCATATCCTTGAGCTATGAATGTATCGATAGAATCGTTTTGAGTAGCCTGCTGTCCTTGACCGTCAGCAAAATTAAGACTAGCTTTATTACTCATCGCTTTATTATTCTTTTCAATCGCAGCTCTAACTGTCGAAATAAAAGTGTCATCAAACTTATACAAAGCTACACCAACTTTACTTTTTGGCGTTCCAGTGTCATCAGTTTCTTTTGCACAAGATAATGCAACAAGCGCTATCAAAGTAAATAGCAATATCATTTTTTTCATAAAATACCCCTTAAAATAAATTATTAAACATGTTATCTTTAAGTATATTCAAAATATGTCAATATACAAGATTTTAACTAAAAAAAATAAATATTTAGATTAATCATTGAAAAAAATAAATATTTATAATAGAATACAAACGATTTTAATATAAAGTTTAAAGTGAAAATTTATGAAAAAAGAATTTAGCGTCACATCAAATGGACTTCAAGTATATGAATACTCCATAGAAAATGAATATATAAAAGCTAGTATATTAAATTTTGGCTGCATTATTCAAAGCCTTCAAACTTTAGACTATGAAAATAATTTTAGCAATATTGTTTTAGGCTATGACGACATAAAATTTTACGAAAAAAATCCCCCTAAATTTGGCTGCATAGTTGGTCGAACTGCTGGCCGTATTCATAATTCAAAATTCAGTGTAAAAGATAAAGAATATAATTTATACGCAAATGATAACAACAATTCTATTCATGGTGGATTAAAAGGCTTTGATCAACGTTTATGGGATGTTGAAAAATATAATGAAACAGAAATTATACTTTCATATCTCTCTAAAGATGGAGAAGAAAATTACCCGGGAAATGTTCTAACTAAAGTACATTATAAATTAGACGGCAACAAATTCATCTGGTCAGTTGAAGCTACAACCGACGAGACAACGCCTATCAACATTACAAATCATACATATTTCAATTTATCAAACTTTAACGAGAAAGCATCGAATCATGAACTTAAAATCAATGCCGACTATTTTTATACAATAGATGAGGCAACTATTCCAAGTGAGAATTATTCATCGGTTGAAAATACTCCATTCGATTTTAGAGAATTTAAAACTATAAATAAAGATATCGAAAGCGAAAACGAACAAATTAAATTTGGCAATGGATATGATCATAGTTTTGTGCTCGACAAGAAATATGACAATGCCGTTGAAGTCTACTCCCCACTCACAAAAAAATTAATGACTATAAAAACGAATCAAAATATATGTGTATTTTATACTGGTAACTTTTTATATAAAGCTCTGGGCATTTTATCTAACAAAATAAAACCAGAAAATAGGCTTGGAGTCTGTTTCGAAACGCAAGAAGTTCCAAATAATATAGAAAAAATTCTTATAACAAGTGAAAAAAAATACTATTCTTATAATGAATGGATATTCTCTATAAAAAAATAAATACAGGTAATAAAAAATGAATGACTTAATTAAAACATTGAAAATCAAATTTGATGAAGCATTTAATAATAATACTAATAAAAGAATATTTTTCGCACCCGGCAGAGTAAACCTAATAGGCGAGCATACCGACTATAATGGTGGATATGTATTGCCTGCCGCATTAAATATTGGAGCATATTTAGTTTTATCAAAACGTAATGATAAATTAATTCGTTGTGCTTCATTAAATTTTGAAGATGCTGGAATTACTGAATATGATATTGATAATATAAATTTAGAAAAATTAAATAATAATTGGACTTTATATGTTATTGGAGTGATAACATCTTTAAGAAAAAAAAATATTAATCTCGACAAAGGTTTTGATGTTTTAATATATGGAGATATTCCAAATGGTGCGGGGCTTTCTTCTTCGGCGTCTTTAGTTGTTGCTTTCACAAAGGCATTTAATGAGATATATAATTTAAATTTATCGCCTATAGAAATCGCTCAAATAGCACAGAATGCCGAACATTTTGCTGGCACTTTATGTGGAATAATGGATCAATTTGCTTCATCTATGGGCAAAAAAAATCATGCTATGTTTCTTAATTGCAACAATATGTTATATAAATATGCCCCTGTAAACTTGGGTAATTACTCGCTCATTATTATGAATTCAAATAAAAAAAGAAAATTGAATGAGTCGAAATATAATGAAAGAAGAAGCGAATGTGAAACTGCTTTAAATCTACTAAAACAAGAAATAGATGCTCAAACTTTATGCGATATAACTTTGAATGACTTTAATAAATACTCTAAAAAATTAATAGAAAATGATATAATTTTGCGAAGAGCAAGGCATGCAATTACTGAAAACGAAAGATGTATAAAAGCATTTGATGAATTAACTAATAATAATATAAAAGAATTTGGGCAATTAATAAATGAGTCACACTATTCTCTCAAAGATGACTATGAAGTTACAGGCTATGAACTTGATGTTTTAACCGATGTCGCAAGAAATTTTGAAGGTTCATTAGGTGCAAGAATGACAGGTGCTGGCTTTGGAGGATGTGCTATTGCTATAATATTAAAAGAATCTGAAAAAAGTTTTATGACATATGTTGATAAAATATATAATAATAAAACGAATTTGGAAGTTCAATTCATAAATGCTGTAATTAGCGATGGTGCTCGAGAAATAATAGAATAAATATATGGGGTATAAAAATGATAAATTCTTTAGATAATATTATTCGATATGCTATAAAGCATGATTTAATTAAAGAAAGAGATTTTATATACTCAAAAAATAGACTTAGCTTTTTACTAAAAATAGAAAACCCAAATTCTGATAAGCTACTAATAGACGAAAGTAAAATTGACACTTCTAATATCGATGAAGTTCTTAAACCATTACTAGAAATTGCTAAAAAAAATAATATTATCGAGTCGACTCATCCTGACTATGCCGATATTTTTGACACAGAGATAATGTCGATATTCACACCCACTCCATCTATAATAGAAGAAAAATTTAATTCTTTGTATAAAAAAAATTATAAACTCGCAACCGACTATTTATATAATTTAAGTATTGCATCAAATTATGTTAGAATGAATAGAATAAAAAAGAATATTAAGTGGAGTGCTTACTCTGAATATGGAAAATTAAATATAACCATTAATTTATCTAAACCAGAAAAAGATCCTAAAGCAATAGCAGCTGAAAAAGATAAACCAAAGTCGTCATATCCATCTTGCCTACTCTGTAAAGAAAATGAAGGCTTTGCATTTGATAATTTTCGACAAGCAAGACAAAATCTACGCATGGTTGAAATAAAATTAAATAATGAAGTGTGGCATTTGCAGTATTCGCCATATATTTATTATCCTGAACATAGCATTATTCTTTCTTCTGAACATCGTCCAATGGTTATTAATGAGAAAACTTTTTCCAATTTATTAAATTTTTTAGATATGTTCCCGCATTATTTTATAGGTTCAAACACTGATATTCCAATAGTTGGAGGCTCAATTTTATCGCATGATCATTATCAAGCTGGCGTTTTTGAATTCCCTATAAATATAGCAGATATTATACACTCGATAAATTACGATGACATAAAAATATCGCTTCTAAAATGGCCTTTAAATGTTTTAAGATTAAAATCTGAAAATAAAGAAAGTATTATCAAACTATCTGTAAAAATATTAGAATACTGGAAAAAATATAATAATCATAATTTAGGAATATACTCGAACACTGCCGACATAAGGCATAATGCGATAACCCCCATTGCTCGAAAAAATAATGGTTTTTATGAAATGGATTTAGCATTAAGAAATAATATGACTAGCGATGAACATCCTTTGGGAATATTTCATCCTCATGCAGATAAACATCATATAAAACAAGAAAATATAGGGCTAATTGAAGTTATGGGGCTTGCGATTTTACCCGGAAGGCTTTTGGAAGAATTAAATATGCTAAAAAAATTATTACTTGAAAATAAAATAGAAGAAATAAAAAATAATACTCTAACTTGCAAACATTATTTATGGAGCTTAGAGATATTAAAAAAATATAAAATAAATAGCAATAATATCGATGAAATATTTAATAATGAAATAGCTGAAGTTTTTTGTGAAGTTCTTAAAGATTGTGGTGTCTTCAAAAATAATGACGATTTTAAAACTTTCGCTTTAGACATGACAAAAAATCTAAGCTAAAAATAAATGTTAGAACATTAAAACAACTAATTATACGTAAAATATGTTCAATGATAGACACTTTGTCACATATATTTCACAATATTTGTAGTATAATAGCCTAATATGATTGACAGATAGTCGTATTTATTATAATATTTAATCAGAAACAATTAATTAACTTTTTTGAAGGAGTATGAAAATGGCACATAACATTAATGACGAGTGTATATCTTGTGGAAGTTGTTTACCTGAGTGTCCTTGCGACGCTATTGCTGAAGGTGATATCTATGTAATTGACGCTGCAAAATGTACTGATTGTGGAGCTTGTGTATCAGTATGCCCAAGTGACGCTATTCACCAAGCTTAAATCTTTAAATAAATTGGTGGGCTTTATTTTTTAGAGCTCTCCAATTTTCTTTTCTCTTAAAACCCACTCGATAAAATATGTACATAAAAGAAGAAGCATTTGTTATAGCAAAGTATCCGTATAAAACAAGCTCACTTATTGTACATTTCATCACAAAAAATTTGATAATTCAATGCATTTGTTACAGTGCTAAAAAAAACTCGAAATATTTTGGATCAGACTTAGAAGCATTGGCGAAAATCGAAATAATTACAAGCAATATTAAAAAAAACACATTGCATACATTGAAAGAAACATCGATACTTAAAAATTATCAAAAAATTAGCAATTCAATTTATGCCTCAACTGCCTCATTTTATATAAAAGAAATTATATCAAACATTGCACATGATTTCGACATTAGATATTTTACATTAATAGAAAAAGTTTTTGATGCTTTAGAAGAAAATGAATATCTAAATCAAGAAAATATCAAAGCCTATATTTCAATTTTAATTCGAGCATTTGAAATTAAAGCTTTGTACATCATAGGTGTTATGCCAACAATATCAAAATGTGTTCTTTGCGGAAGTAATATTAACGCCTACTCGCACTTTTCTGTCGATGACGGTGGCGTTGTTTGCACAAATTGTATAGGCCATATTCATTCGAGATTCATATATAAAGTGAGCAAACCAGATTTAGATTTTATGACTTTTATAAAACATACATCTTTTATTGATATTGCAAAAAATAAGGATGCCATTAAATATAATGATTTATCGAATGGTGTCGCTAAAGAAATATTAAAAAATATATTATTTAAACATACATCTAAAAAAATTAAAAGTGAATCTGTACTAGAAGAGATATTTTTATATTGATTTATTTTTTTTATATTATATTATAATATGCATATATGGAAAATTCACTAGTAAGCGTTATTATTACAACAAAGAATTCATCAGTCTTTATAGAGAATTGTGTTCGCTCTATTAAAAATCAAACTTATAAAAATATAGAAATAATAGTCGTTGATAATTTTTCAGAAGACGACACATATCAAAAAGCATCTGATTTAAATTGCCAAGTGTTCGCCAAAGGACCAGAACGTTCTGCTCAGAGAAATTATGGAGCGGAAATGGCTAAAGGTTCAATTTGTGGCTTTATCGATGTTGACATGACTTTAGATGAAAATGTGATTTCTGAAGTTGTAGAACTCCTTAAAAATAATAATATATCAGCCTTATATGTGCCAGAAAATATTTATGGTGAGAGCTTTATAAATAGAGTTCGTAATTTTGAACGTTCATTTTATAATAAAACAGTTATTGACGGTAGCAGGTTCTTTAGAGTGTGCGACTTTTTAAGCATTGAAGGCTATGATATAAATTTAAACGGCACAGAAGACTGGGATTTAGACAGAAAAATTAAACAAGCATTTGCTAATTCAACAATAGAAATAACCAAAAGCCCACTACACCATCATGAAAATAACAACTTAAAAGAATATTTATTCAAAAAAAGTTATTATGCTTCCAACTTCGATAATTATTTCAAAAAATGGGGCAATGATAAAACAAGTAGAAAACAATTTGGTTTGTTCTACAGATATTTTTTGGTGTTCATCGAAAATGGAAAATGGAAAAAATTAATTGCTCATCCAATATATGCATTTAGTATGTACTTTTTAAGATTTTTAGTTGGCGTTGTCTTCATACTCTCAAAACTTAATATTTCAAAAAAGAAAAGCGTTTATACAAAAAAGTAAACCATAATATTTATATCTAATAGATTTCTTACTTTACTCGATAATATATAAGAATAATTATATATTAGGAGTATTGTTCGTGCCTAGATATGAACAGTTAAAATTAAATAATAAAAAAAGAGTTCCAAGCAGAATTATCGACACTGACGATAGCAATATTGTCAAAGAGAAAGTTCATAATAAAAAAATGCTCTTGGTAAAACCATTAATTGTAGCTTCAAGTATAATAATTATATTTGCTATAATTTTTAGTACAATAAAAACCTATGGCGATGCTGTATCAATTGCGACTAAAGACTTTTTTAGAGTGCCACAAATGGAGGCTCGCTCTTTGGATGCGATGGCGACTATTGCCACAAATGAACAGACTAGTTTTTTAAGTAATTTGCCCATGTTTAATTTCTTCGTTCGACCTGAAGATAATAATATTGTAGCAATTACAGCCGAAGAGTCGACAAATAGCTTGTTCGAAACTAAAGGTGAAAATATTACTGAGGATATGTTTAAAGAGTTTGAATCAAATACTCGTATTACTCGTGACGCTCTTTTGCCTTTTTTTAATAATAATAAAGTTAATACTGGCACTTCTACTAATAATACTGGCTCATCATTTTTAAGCTTTACTAATTCGGCACTAAATAATAATAACAAGATATTATCAAGTGTGCGTTTGAATAATAATGAAAGTTCTACTACTAATAATAATATTCCAGTTTTTACAAGCCCAGCTAATTCGGCACTAAATAATAATAATAACATATTATCAAGTATGCGTTTGAATAATAATGGATTTAATAATAATAATATATTTGCTATACCTAATTCTATTTCACAAAATACAAATAAGACATCTACTAATATGATAGCTAAAAATGAGGTCATAGAAAATAAAATTATTGAAGCTAATCCTTTTAAAGAAATACTTAAGCCTCAAAAGAAAATAAAACCTCGTAGCACAATGAAGCCCGTCTACACTAGAAGATATACCAAAAATGAAACTAATGTGTCTTTGGCTAAGAATGATATCAAAACTAATAAAATTGTATATGATAGACCTGTGGCTAAAAATAATAAAAGTCGAATAACAAAGCCTACACAAAAAGAAATTAAACAAAATAGAGAAGATTTTTATAAAAGAGATGACCAAACACAAACAACTGTGAGAAAAATATCTAATCCTCCCAACTCTAATGTTGAAGATAATAAAGTTATTGCAGTAACTAAGTTGCCAAAAAATCAAGAAGTGGCAACTACTAAAAACGAAAATATTATTATACCTTCAGTTATTCCGAATTCAAGAAATAATAATAATAATAATGTGATAGCCGATTCTTACACTTATGAAAAAGAAAATGATAATATCGTAATTATAAACACTAAAAAAAATGAGGATAATTTCAATCAAAATGAGGACGACATCGATATTGTTATACCAAACACTTCGTTTTCTATAAATAATAAAAATATCACGACTCAAGCAGAAAACACTACTATAATTCCTAGTTTAGAAAGCGAAAGAAATAATACTAAAACTGATGAGAAAAATATATTTGTTTCACCTTCAAATAATAATAATATAATAATAGAAGAAAAAAACAATAATATTGTAAATCCTAAAAATAATAATATAATAATCCCATCTCCGATACCAACTAATAGAGAAAATAATAATATTGTAACAGCTCAAAATAATAATGAAAATATCACGACTCAAGCAGAAAATACTGCTATAATTCCTAGTTTAGAAAGCGAAAGAAATAATACTAAAACTGATGAGAAAAA
>CAMQVF010000046.1 GCA_947038115.1 uncultured Spirochaetia bacterium | reverse complement strand
GAAGACACTCTTTCCCTACACGACGCTCTTCCGATCTCGCCTTTTGTACCTTTCACTGCTCAAACTTTAGCATTGGTTTTACTTGCTCTAACTTTAGGTAGATATGCAGCTGTTTCTGCAGTTGTTTTATATATTTTAGAGGGTGCTTCTGGACTTCCAGTTTTCTCGGGTGGTGGTCTTGGAATAGCTACTCTTGCAGGCCCTACTGGTGGATTTATTTTTGGATTTTTACCAGCTACTTTCATTATGGGGTATTTTGCTGATAAAGGTGCTAGAAATTCTATTGTTAAAACTTCTATGGCTGTATTAATCGGACATGTTGCTTTATATACTTTCGGACTTCTTCAACTTTCTCTATTTGTACCAACTGATAAAGTTTTGGCTTTCGGATTCTTGCCTTTCGTATTTGGCGATATCGCTAAAATAGTTATGGCTTCTCTGTTAGTACCTTTCGCTTATAAGGTGTTTTCTAAAATAAAGTAAATTTACTTACAAATCATAATATAGGGGTAGATTTAATTATTTTTAGATCTACCCTATTTTTATTACATATTAATAATCTGTCCTATATTCTTAAGTTTAGCATTTTCATATATTGCTTTTGCAATGATTAAATCGAAAAGCCCCATACCTACCGACTTAAAAAACTGAGTTTCATTCTCGTTTTTAATTGTAACATCTTCTTTCGAGTTTAACAATGCAGACATTGTAACGACTCTATCTTCTGTTAGAATTCCTTTTTCAATAGGAGTAACTAAATCTCCACTTTCTTCACATGCAAAAGGCAAATCAACATATACTTTATCAACCAAAGAAAATATGGCGTCTGAAAACTCTCTCATATCATGCTTATAAGAGCCCACCGCTATAAAACATTTTCCTCTAAGCAAATTTTTATCATTTGGAATAACAGGATCATTTGTTGTAGTTGCTGTTATAACTATTTCACTTTTTTCAATTAAGCTCCGAACATCATCGCAGACAACAATATTAATGCTTTCGTCAACTAGTTTATCTTTTAGATTTTTTATAAATACTGTCAAATCTTTATTATTTCTATTAAAAAGAAAAATAGTTTTAATTGGTCTAGCTTTACATGCATAAAGAGCTTGCCAAAACCCTTGAACGCCAGCACCTATAATTCCGACAGTTGAAGCGTTTTTATTTGATAAATGTCTAACACCAACGCCTCCAACCGCTCCAGTTCTTATAGAAGTTATAGCTTGACCGTCCATTAAAGCTATTGGTTTTCCTGTTGTATAATCATTAAGAAGCATTAGCCCATAAATTGCAGGCTCGCCAATATTTGCATTCTCTGGAAAAACACTAATTATTTTAGTGCCAAGCGAATTATCCATAAAACATGGCATATAAAGAAGAGTTTTATTTTTATACTCAACCACTGGACGAGGTGGCATATAAAATTTTTCTTCATAAAAAACTTTGTAAGCTTCTTCAATTTTATTCATAACTTCATCCAAAGTAATCGCTCTTTCAATTTCTATTTTATTTAAAAAAATCAATTTGCTTGCTCCTTAAACTAACTCATATATATAAAAGTATATTTAAAAACTAAGAAAAATCAACTGAGAATATTTTATTTTTATGTTTATCTTAAATACTTGTATTTTTTATAAAAATGAAATATGATTATATCGATTATGAAAGAAAAATTATTAATAAAAATTAAAGAGAGATATCTTTATCTCATTTTGGCAATTGCTATTTTTGCTATTGATCTTATTTCTAAACATTTTATAGAGTTATATTTACAGAAAACTATAATGAAAAATATCATTGGCGACTTTTTAGTCTTCATATATACAAAAAATTATGGTGTTGCTTTTGGATTTTTGAATAATATAAATCAATCATTTTCTAACATAATGCCTTTAGTGATAAAAGTTTTAGTAGTTGTTTCAATAGGCTTAGTTTTTACTATTATATTAAATACTGACACAAAAAAACAACGATTCTCTGCCATTGGGTTCTCACTTATTTTAGGTGGAGCTTTGGGAAATTTTTTCGATAGAGTTTTTCGTGGCTATGTTACAGATTTTATCAATATGGGGCTTACAAAAGAAATTAGATTTCCATATAATTATAATATTGCAGACGCAGGCATTACTGTCGGTATCACTTTAGTGCTGATAGGTATCATATTTTTCAAGGAAGATATTGACTTAAATAAGAAAAATAATAATGCTCAAAAAATTGATGAGTAGTAGCTAAATAACAATAATGAAAAAAGATTTTATAGTCGAAAATGAGTATAAAGGTAAACGCTTAGATATTTTTTTAAGTGATAAATTAGAACTTACACGCTCTCAAATAAAAAATTATATCGATAATATTTTGGTAAACAATAAAGCAAAAAAATTATCATATTTACTTAAAGAAAATGATTTAATTATTGTAGATATTCATTCGCCTGAAATTAATGATAATAGCCCCACTCCTGAAAATATCGATATAGATATTATTTATGAAGATGATTGTTTGGCTATAATAAATAAATGCTCAGGAATGAGTGTTCATTGCTCACCTTCTGAAATTAGTGGCACTTTGGTGAATGCATTACTTTATCATATAAAAGATTTCGATTTTTATGGCGACACTATGCGTGCGGGCATTATTCACAGGCTCGATAAAGACACCTCAGGGCTTATAATTATAGGCAAAAGCCCAAGTATCGTAACAAATATTCAAGATCAATTCAAAGCAAGAAGTGTAAAAAAGACATATCATGCGATAACTATAGGTAGAACTCGTGAAGATGAGATTAATATCAATTTGCCTATCGGACGCCATCAAACACATAGAAAAAAAATGACTGTAAATGAAAATGGAAAAGAATCTATAACTATTGTACAAACATTAAAAAGATTTTCAAAACATTCATTAGTCGAAGCTATGCCGAAAACTGGACGTACTCATCAAATAAGAGTGCATCTATCTCATAAAAGCTATCCAATTGCGGGTGATAAAATATATTCAAAGTCATCATCGAAATATACTACATTGATGTTGCATGCCAAAGAATTATCATTTAGACATCCTAAAACAAATGAAATAGTTACATTTCAAGCAGATTATCCAAAACATTTTTATGAACTTCTGTACTCTGAAAATATTTAAATAAAATCAAAAATAATTTAAAATTGCTATTGATATTTTATATCTTTGTGATAATATTGCGACAAAATTAATTATTGGATGCAAAATAACATGACAAATACCACCAAAGGTACTTACTTCGCTATAATTTCTTATGTCGCATGGGGGCTTCTACCGATATACTATAAACTTCTTAGCATGTTTAGTACTTCTTTTATTTTAGGAGTTCGTGTTTTTACAACGTTTATAATTCTACTCGTTATTCTAATAAAAAGAAAACAAATAACAACCTTATTTAGAGGGAAAAGAAATCTATTACTAATTATTTTAGCAGGCATTTCTATAGGAATAAACTATTATTTATATCTTTATGCTATAAATACAAATAGAATTTTAGAAGCAGGTCTTGCCTATTATATCGCACCAATTATGACAATATTTATAGGAATAATAATTTTCAAAGAGAAAAAAAATCTCTTAGAATACTCATCTATAGCTGTAGTTATTATGGCATTATTATATCAAAGTATAGCAATTGGTAGAATACCTACGTTATCGCTTTCCATAGCACTTTCATGGGCTTTATACAGCTACTTTAAGAAAACTACTGTCTATGATGAAGTTGAGAGTTTATTTATGGAAAATTTAGTGCTTGTAATTCCTGCAGTATTTGCTTTATTTTTATTTCATCCAACTGAAAATCAATCATTCTTAAGCTGGGCATTATTACTTCCCGCTGGTTTAGTTACTCTTATTCCATTAATTTTTTATGCAATAGCCGCTAAAAATATACCAATATCACTTTTGGGTTTTTTAGAGTTTTCAATACCAATAACATCTACAATTATAGGCATATTTATATACAAAGAGACAATGGGTATGGTAAAAATTATAAGTTTTTGTCTTATAACATTTGCTGTTGTTTTATATTGTATTGAAATGTGGAAACGATATAGCAAAGTAATAAAATATGTAGCTGAAGAAGCGGCTAGCGAGTAGAGAAAAAATGAATTATTATCAATCGCTTGAATATATTTATTCATATAAAACGGGAGTTTATAAACGTTCCGATGAAATACTATTAAATACTCAATTAATACTTGAGAAATTGGGCTACAAGCAAACATTTAAAGTAATACATATCGCAGGCACTAAGGGAAAAGGCTCAACTACTTTAGTGCTTTCAAAAATGCTTGAGTCGGCAGGAAACAAAGTTGGCAGTTTCATATCTCCTCATATATTAGATGAACGAGAGCGAGTATCTATTAATGGCGAGTGGATTAGTGAGGAAAGATTTGCTGATATAATATCAAAAATCAAAAATATTTTAGATGAAGAAAAATTAAACACAACTATTTTCGAGTTCTTCACCGTTTTATGTCTTTATTATTTCTATCAAGAGAATGTCGACTATGCCTGTATTGAAGTTGGAATTGGCGGACGCATCGACTGCACTAATATAGTTTCACCTTCGATAAGCATTATAGCGAATATATCTTACGACCACACCGACATACTAGGCAATGATATAAAAGATATAGCCTATGAAAAAGCTGGTATTATAAAAAAAAATATTCCCGTCATATTATCTAGGCAATGCAAAGAAGTTATAGAAGTAGTTGAAAATAAAGCGAAAGAGACAAGCTCTGATATTTTTATTTTAGGCAAAGATTTTAATACAGAAATTATAGATAATAATATACATTCACTAAAGTTCAAATATTTAGAAGATAATTATGAAGAAGATTTTATCGTTTCTCTTTTAGGATTACATCAAGCTGAAAATGTTTCAATAGCATTTAAAGCTTTCAGAACTCTATATAAAAATGAAAGCGACAGTTTTTATAAAAAAGCCATCGAACACATACGAACACTAACAATTAAAGCACGCCTAACAGTCGCCAGTAATGACCCTATAATAATAATTGATGGTGCTCATAATGGACACTCTCTCGATTGTATTTTACTCAATATGTTTTCATGGTTTAACGATATTATAGTTTTATTCGCTCCATTGGTTGATAAAGATATTAATCGCATGGGTGAAATTTTGTTCAAATATCAAGATAAAATGAGTCTTGTAATAAGTGCTACAAAAAATATCACAAAAAATACTGACAGCCTATATGTTCATCAATATATTGAATCTATTAATATTAATTCAAAACATATAAAAGATTTTGATGAAGCTTTATGCTTTGTAAAAAAACAGGCGATATCAGAAAACAAGCCAATACTTTTAGTAGGCTCACTTTATAGTGCTAGTGATTATTTTGCGACAGACGCTATCAAAAAGTAATTACTATAATCTTACATGAATATTTACAAAAGAGCTTTTCACAGTCTCATTATTTTCAAGTGTAGCCAGAGCATAAAAAGAATGATCTCCCTTTTTTAATTGCCACCTAATATTATTTTCTTTTATAGAATTAATATCGCCAATAATATCGCCATTACAATAAACAAATGCATCAACACTATTAAATGGAATATCAACTTTTATATTAATATTTTGATATTTTAATGGCATATCCTTGTCGATTTTATAAATCTCCCCATTTTTAGGCTCGATCATTAAAAGTCTAGTATTTTTACTCATAGTCTGATTATTTAAGAAAGTGGTATCTGTCCAATTATTATCAGGCATTTCAATTTGTCTTTCAGCTGCCCATAAATCATATTCTTTTGGTAATTTCATAAAAACTTTTTCTTCAACAGTATTATCAATATTCGTTTTAATATAAAGCCTATGAATATTACAATAATCATCTATCACATTTTTCATATTAAATATTTCTTCTCTTGTTTCATTACAAAATTCCGACTTTAACTTCCCACTAATAATACATATATCACGGCTAATTATAGTCTTCGGTTTTTGCCAATCAGTTTCTTTTTGGGACTTATTTAGAAGTGAAAAAATATCATAAATTATAGGAACGACTCCACTACCCCCAGTAACCCCCATCATCTCATCGCCTTTAAAGTCGCCAAGCCAAATCGCTACAATATAATCTTTTGTATACCCCACACCCCAAGCATCTCTATAGCCTTTTGAAGTGCCAGTTTTTATCGCAATGGAAAAAGGATAGACAACGCCACGCATGCTTGGAAAACCTTGAAGCCTTGCCCTTTTGTCTGATAAAATATTATTAATTTGATATGCCGACTCTTCGCTAATGACTTTTCGTTTTTTCTTTTTTGCCAAAGCAATAATTTCACCATCAGATTTTTCTATTGATTTTATCGATGAATTATCTAAAAAATATCCCTTTTGAGTAAAAATGGAATAAGCAGACGCCAAATCAATTAGCCTAACTTCAGCACTACCCAAAGCGATAGAATAACCATAATAATCAGGGCTTTTATCAATAGAACTAAGTCCGCTTTTAAGTAGTATATTTTGAAATTCCGATATTCTATAATTATAAAGCCACCTAACTGCAGGCACATTCAGAGAATTTGCCAATGCATCACGCACTGTAACTGGGCCTCTAAATTTTTTATCAAAATTATCTGGAATATAATAGCCACCGGGTGAGTTTATATATGTCTTCACATCGCCAATAACTGATGCTGGCGTCTCTCCTTTATCAAAAATATAGGCGTATAAAAATGGTTTAAGAGTGCTTCCCGGCTGTCTTAAAGCTGTTGCACCGTTTATAGCTCCATTATCTTCTGCATCATAATAATCGAATGAGCCTATCATCGTGAGTATTTCAGATGTTTTTGCGTCCAAAACCACACATGATATGTTTTTTACATTATATTTAGTCAAATGTGAAGTAGTATTTTTTATAATCTTAAAGACTTCTTTTTCTAATTTATAATCGAGAGTTGTATTCACTTTTATAATTTCTTTCATATTCATATTTTTTATGTTTTTATTTATGTACATAGAAAAATGAGGCGAGTTGAATATATTTTTATTTACTTTATATATTTTTGTATTTTCAGAATTTAATGCTAAATAATCATCATCACTTAAAAATCCATTTTCATTCATTCTCTTTGCGACATATTGCCTGCGGAAATTTAGATTCTCTGCTTTTTTATATGGGTTAAACTTTGTGCCTGATTTTATAATAGACGCTAAAATTATAGCTTCCGACAGATTAATACTGCTAATATCCTTCTTAAAATAAGTTTGACTAGCTGAAGCCACGCCATAGGAATTATTGCCAAAAAATATTTTATTCAAATAAAGTGTGATTATATGTTCTTTGCTTAAATGTTTTTCGAGCCGTAATGCATACACTGCTTCTTTAAATTTATTTTTATAACTACGTTCTTTATTGCCATTGAGCATTTTTGCTAGCTGCTGAGTTATTGTGCTGCCACCAGATACCGTTTTGCCTGCCCTCAAATTACTATAAAAAGCACGAATTAAAGCATAAAAATCTACTCCATTATGAGTGAAAAAGTTTTTATCTTCGGCACTTATAGTTGCCTCAATTAAATTTTTCGGAAAATGGTCATACTCTGCCTCAATATACTTACCACCTTGTTTAGGATAAAGCCTAGAAAGTAAAATATTATTTCTATCATAAATATCTATAGCACGAGTTTCACTGATTTTTAATTCATTTTGCTCAAATGGTGTATCAATAAATGTTTTAATTTTTTTGACGTCATTAAAAAATAGTATATATAAAGCTGATGAAAATAGAAAAGCAAACAATAAGAAAAATATAATTACTTTTTTTATAATATGAGTTTTTTTTTGAATAGACATATGGGAGTTTAAAAAGGTCGCTTGCGACAAAACTCGGCACCCAGATAGCTTAGCTTACCGTTGCTGTATTCCTACCCTGGCGGATTCACTATTATCTGCTGCAAGCATGCCGCAAACGATATCAATTTCAAGCATTGTTATTCTACTATTAAAAGTTCATCTTGTCAAGCATTATCAATATTTTATTTCTATAATCGGTATAAAATATATTTCTTTATAGTATTGCCTAAATTAATTAATAGTGATACACTCTACCAAGTTGAGAGTTTAGAACTTATGAAAAAAAACATTATTATTTTATTTTATATATGCTTTGCAAGTATTTTACATTCACAAACGGCTGAAGAAGTATTAACAATTATAGATAGGAATCAGCGAATTTTTTCCACTCTATATTTTTCCGCTGAAATGACAATATATTCTGGAAGCACAAATAGCTCTAAATCATTTTTTGGCTTTATTCAAGGTGATAAAACATTTATAGAATATAATAATATCGAAGATTTAGGGTTTAGATATTTAAAAGTCAAAGATAAAATATGGAACTATTCGCCTGAAACTAAAATTATTTTAGAACTACCCAAAGAATCATTCGAAAATAGCATGCGAAATACCACCCTTTCCTATAATGAAAAAATGAATCAAACTAGTTATAGTAATAAACATATAGCTCATTCATTAAAATCTGTCATTATCAATGATGTCGAAATATTAATACTTAAATTAAAGCCTAAATATAATAATGAAACCTGCTATATAGAAAAAGAATTATTTATAACAAAAAAAGATTATTTAATACAAAAAATGATTTGCTATACAAAAAACAATAATAAACTTGAAGCGACTAAAGAGTTTATCTTTAAAAATTATAAAGAAATATCTCACTTAAAAATACCTATGACTGTAATTGTTCGAGATTTTCGTGACAAAAATTCATACATTATCATAAAATATAAAGATATTAAAATTAATGAACCTATAAATTATCGCATTTTCACATTAAAATTCTTGAAAGATTAATTAAATAAATAGACTCCAGATATAAATAAAAATCTATTATCCATATCTGAAGCCTTTTTCGAGCTTATCTTATTAATTATAATTCGATTAAATCACGTGTTGTGCTAATAAAATTTTCATATCCATTTTCAGTTATTAAAACTTGATCTTCAATTCTCACCCCACCCCAATTTGGAATATAGAGGCCAGGCTCTATTGTAGTTACACAGTTAAGATCTAAAGTATCCTTATTATTAGGTTCGATAGATTTTGGCTCATGAACAAAAAGACCAATACCATGACCGATGCGTGGATAATGATATTGAAAATATTCTGTATCTTTTATAGGCTTTATAGATGCCTCATAAATACTACCAAGAGTAGCACCTGCTTTCATTTCATTTAGAGATAACTCTATCATCTGTTTTTCTAATTCGTACACCTCTTTTTGTTTACTTGTCGCTTTTCCAACCACAACAGTTCTAGTCATGTCTGACATGTATCCATTATACTGGCATCCGAAATCCATCAAGACAAAGTCACCATACTGAATCGGTTTATCAGAAGGAATTCCATGTAAAAGTGATGTTCTAGCTCCGGATATTAATATATTACCATAAGGTTGTGTATCAGCACCCTCCATAACCATATATAAAGAAAGTTTAGCTGCTAATTCTTTTTCGGTAACGCCCACTCTTATCTCTTTCATAAGCCTATCTAAAGCCCTACAAGAAATATCACAAGCTATTCGAATATATTCAATTTCTTCTTTAGACTTAACAACTCTCATATCTTCAACAACTCCACTTAAAGGAACTAATTCAGCTTTAATATTATCTGAAAAATCTTTATAAAACTCGTAATTTAAATTATGGGATTCAAAAGCAATATTTTTTACATTAATATTTTGAACCAATTCATTAAGACAATTACCCAAGCTAGGTTTAGTTTTCCATAATACAATCTCATATTCTGGGCACTCTATACCAACCTGCTCTGTATAACGAGGATCTGTTAGAAAAAAATATCCTTCCTTAGTTATAAGAGCGTAAGAATCGTCGCCAGTATATCCAGTAATATACCTTACATTTTGTTTTTTAGACAGAAAGAATGCATCAATTCCATTCTCTTTCATATACGATAATAACTTATCCATAGGTTTCATATCTATCTCCTTTAATTTAATAAAAACTTACATGTAAAAAAAAACATACTCGAGAATAATATAATCTATTATAATTTATGCCGAAATAACTTTAGTTAAAGGCTTACTAATTAAAATCAAAATTATTCCTACAGCCGAAACAACTAAACCATTTCCAAGAAAAAATTGAAACTCTTGTCCTTCTTTGTAAAAATGAATAGATAAAGAAGCAAGTGCTGCTCCTGTAGAAAGACCTAACTGCCAAACTGTAACCATTTGTGCTGTAAATGCCTTAGGTGCTACAGCAGTTGAAAATCCGAACCCCAAAGGTGATGTAAACGATTCACCTAAAATTAATATAGCCCAAAATGCCCAAATTACTAAACCCGGAATAAGATTAGTTCCATAAATAGAAATTTGTACTGCTAAAAACATAGCGGACACTCCCCAAATAATAGTACCAATTCCGAACTTTGTAGACACAGCTGGCTGTTTGTTTCCCAACTTCGTCCATATAAAACCCATAAAACTACCAAATATTATAGAGAAAAAACTAGAAATAGTTAGCCAAGCTGCAGATGAAAAACTAAATCCAAATAGTGAATTATCTACTCTTGTTTTTGCGAACACTAAGAATATAGAAGCGGCAAGACCCCATATCGTCAAAGTTGCACAACTGGCAATAAATATAATAATAAATGGACCCATCTTTTTTCTTTCATTTACAGTCGTTTTTTTACTTAATGAAATACCTATTATATAGACAAATGGAATAAAAATACTTACAATACTAACCGAATTAACAAATGCTTTAGCGGTGAGTTTACCTGTATATAATAACATTAATACTATAGCCATAAGACCGAAAAAAGAACCAAAAGTAAGTGTCAATAACTTAGCTTTCTTTTCAGCAGGAAATGGATCATCTGGTAATTTTCCAGCATCACCAAATTTCTTTTGAGTAAAAATGTAAACTAATAAGCCAACAAGTGAAGCTAAAGCAGAAATCGAAAATGCTAACGGATACATGTTTTTATCTGCCAAACTTCCAGCAATAAGTGGAGATATAGCACCAACATTATTCATTACATACATTAATGTAAAAGCACCATCTCTTCTAGGCTCTGTTCTTGAATACATCTTTCCTACTAGAGCATACAAACTCTGCCCTACACATGCGGATGATACTAATAGTAAACATTGATTTGCAACATAAAAATTTATACCCCCATTTGGTATAATCAGAAATGCAAATGCCACCACTCTAAAACACCAAGCAATCAGTAATGATTTTCGTAAACCGATAAAACGATCGGCAACAAAAGAACCAACTATACCAGCAATAGTGAACATGCTAACATAAATACTCGTTAACTGTGCTGCCATGCCAGGCTCAAATCCTAAGCCCCCATCTTTTACGCTAGTATAAAGATAAAAAACTAAAATACCACTTAAACCATAATGAGAAAACGAATACATAGCTTGCATGATTGTAGCTGTTGACAATCCAGTAGGATGCCCTAAAAAGCTCTTATCATTTACAAAAATATTTTTTTCTTCTGCCTGCATAGATAACCTCCTTTATAATTTCTATACTTTCAACTCTCATAACATATAATAAAATTGCTAATCGGATTAACAATGAACTACCTATAATTCTAAATCCTTCTATTCATAGTCATTGGAATCTAATACAATATTATTAAATCCAGTGATATTACTGTTCCAGAAACTTTTGAATAATGACTCTTATTATTAAACTAGCTGTTTCTAGTACAAGTCTTAAACACGAAGAGGTATGCTTCAAATGTTTTTTTATTTATCTATAAAATTCTTCAATTTTGTGCATAACTTGCTTAAGGATAATAGACAATTTAATGTCTCATTATCTTAAAACAACATTCATTGATACTCTTTCTAAACTAATTTAAAGTGGTTATACTAAAGTATATTTAAAAATATATATAAGTCAAATTCTATATTATATTTTTATACTCTATAATTGATTTTAATAATTTATAGTAGTATAATAGAAACAGTTAAATTAAAGGACGTTGAATGAAAAAATTATTTACACCACTTTCTATTCGTAATATAGAAATTAAAAATAGAGTTGTCATGTCTCCAATGTGTATGTTTATAGCAGGAGATGCTAAAGTTAATGATTTTCATATCATGCATTATGCTTCACGTGCTTTGGCTCAAGTCGGTCTTATAGTAATTGAAGCAACGTCTATAAGTCCTGAAGGCAGAATATCTGATAATGATTTAGGCATTTGGGATGATAGTTTCATCGCAGGGCTTAAAATATTAAATGAAAAAATGCATACTTATGGTGCGAAAACATGCATACAATTGGGACATGCTGGTCGAAAGGCACTTAATAGCATGCCATCTGTAGCTCCTTCTGCTATTGCTTTTAACGAAACATCTAAAATACCACATGAATTATCAATCGATGAAGTTAAAGAAATTATAAAAAAGTTTATAGCCTCTGCTAAAAGAGCGATTGACGCAGGCTTTGATTGTTTAGAACTCCACGCAGCTCATGGTTATTTAATTAATCAATTTTTATCTCCTTTAACAAATAAAAGGACTGATGAATATGGCGGCAGTATCGAAAATAGAGTGTCTTTTCTTAAAGAAATAATTTTAGGTATTCGTGAGTTTTATGACGGCGTTTTGTTTGTAAGAATTTCAGCGACTGATTATGATGAAAACGGAATGCATACTTCAGATTATATAAAAATATTTAATGATGAAGAGATAAAAAGTAATATAGATTTAATTGATGTCAGCACTGGTGGAATTTTAGAAATTAAGCCACCAAATATTTTCGAAGGTTATCAAGTTCAATTTTCAGAAGAAATTAAAAATAATACAAATATTCCTACAGGTGCTGTTGGTCTTTTAGGCGACTACAATTTCGCTTCTAATGTATTGGAAAAAAATCAAGCCGATTTAATATTTTTGGGTCGTCCACTACTAACCGATCCTCACTGGGTTATGAATGCAGCAAAACAAATGGGCGAGAAAATAGAAATGCCTAAAGTATATGAGCGAGGATATTTATAGCCTTAAACTTTAAGGCTTGTATCCATACCTAATAAGTTTTTATATTTTTCAAGCACGGGAGTAACCTCATCTTCCAAAAATTCTACCACTTGATTTGAAGAAAATCCGACAAAATTATTTGGCGATAAAATACTCATTAATTTTTCTTTGTCCATATTAAAAGAATTATCATTAACTATTCTCTCGATTAAATCATTTTCCTCGCCTTCGACTTTAACTTTTCTTGCCGCCTCCATAGAATGAACTCTAATCCGCTCATGCAAGTCTTGTCTATCGCCGCCATTTTTTACACATTCCATAATAATATATTCGGTCGACATAAATGGGAGTTCTGCCATAATTCTTTTTTCAATCATTTTATCATATACAACTAAGCCTTCTAATATATTTTTCCAAATAATTAAAATAGCATCAACCGCCAAAAAACTCTGTGGCAATGCAAGCCTTTTATTTGCCGAGTCGTCTAAAGTACGCTCAAACCATTGCGTGGCAGAAACTAATGCCGTGCTTTGCTTCATCGCTATTACAAATTTCGCAAGCGAAGAAATACGCTCACTACGCATCGGGTTTCTTTTATAAGCCATAGCCGATGAACCTATTTGGTCTTTCTCGAAAGGCTCTTCAATTTCTTTTAGATGCTGTAAAAGCCTTAAATCATTTGTAAATTTATGTGCAGATTCAGCTATTGATGAAAGTAAATTCGAAATATTTGAATCTATTTTTCTGTCATAAGTTTGACCTGTAACTATAAATCTTTTATTGAAACCCATTTTCAAAGCGACTTTCTCATCAAGCTCTTTCACTTTGTTATAATCACCATCGAAAAGTTCACCAAAACTAGCTTGAGTGCCTGTAGTCCCTTTAACGCCTCGAAATCTAAGGCTTTCTTGCCGAAACTCAAGTTCTTCTAAATCAAGCATTA
>CAMQVF010000045.1 GCA_947038115.1 uncultured Spirochaetia bacterium | reverse complement strand
GAACCTGCCCCTATAGAAAACAATTATAATTCTTTGGAAGATAAATACGAAGAAATTTTCGCAGCAACACCAATGATTATAGAAGAAAACGAAAATTATATTAATGAATATGACAGTGAAAAAGATTTGTATAGAAGTCAAGAAATTGGCGAGATAATAAGTAAAGAAAAAATTGAAAAATCTGAAAATGAATATTTACATGAAAAAGAACAATTTGAAAAAAAAGAAGATAGCGTAGAACCAAATAAAAATATCTATGTTCAAAAGAATACATTCAAAAAGAAATTTTCTGTGCTCGAACATATTCAATCTAATTTTGACACAGAATACGTTGATAAAAATTATAGAGCACCGAGTGTAGAATTATTAAAAAAATCTGTGCCCGTTGACGATGAAGCAATTTTGGAAGCTATAAGAATAACTGCATTACAATTAGAAAATACATTGCTCGATTTTAATGTTGAAGCAAAAGTTACAGGAGTTTCGAGAGGGCCTGTTGTTACAAGATACGAATTAGAGCTTTCATCTGGTACAAGAGTTTCTAAAATTGTAAGCCTCACCGACAATATTGCTTTGGCTTTGGCATCTGAAAGCGTTCGTATAATCGCACCAATTCCAGGGCGTTCTGTAATAGGAATAGAAATACCTAATCGAGTTCGAACCGCTGTTTTTTTACGTGATGTTTTAGAAAGTAGCGACTTCAAAAATACAAAACAAGATATTCCTTTTGTTTTAGGCAAGGGTATATATGGAAATAACATTGTTACAGATATGGCAGAAGCTCCTCATTTGCTTGTTGCAGGAACTACTGGTAGCGGAAAAAGTGTTTGTTTATCAACTATAATACTTTCACTATTATTTAAATTCCGACCTGATGAACTTAAATTTATTTTTATCGATAAAAAAAGAGTTGAGCTTTCTATCTATAACGGAATCCCCCATTTGATGTCGCCTGTAATTTCAGATGAGAAAAAAGCAACTGTTGTTTTACGTTATATTGTAGACATAATGGAAAGAAGATATGAAAGAATGGAAAAGTTTTTCGTAAGAAATGTTAAAGCATATAATGAAAAAGTTAAACAGCTTATAAAAATTGGCGAAACCGAGTTTGAAGGTGAACCATTAGAAGCTTTTCCATATATAATTTTAGTTATTGACGAACTTCATAACCTTATGGTAGTATCTTCTAAAGAAGTTGAAGATTTAATCTCGAGGCTTGCAGGCATGAGCCGTGCAGTTGGAATTCATTTAGTCATCGCCACACAAAGACCTTCTGCCGATGTTGTAACTGGTATTATTAAAGCTAATCTGCCAACAAGAATAGCGTTTCAAGTTCCTAATAAAACGAACTCACGTATTATAATAGACATGGCTGGTGCTGAACAATTACTTGGAAAAGGTGACGCTTTATTTTGCTCATCTGGAACACAAATGCCTGAAAGAACTCAAGGTGCTTTTGTATCTGATAATGAAGTCAAAAGAGTGGTCGATTATTTATCTTCACAAATGCCCCCTATGTTTGATGAATCTTTAATAGCATCACTCGAGAGAAAAGATAGCGATGATAAAAGTAGTGTGCAAGATGATATTAACGAAGAAGAATTATGGGATGACGCCATCGATGTTGTGATGATGACTGGAAAAGCTAGTGCATCTTTTTTACAAAGAAAATTAAAAATCGGCTATAACCGAGCCGCTCGTATAATCGATTTAATGGAACAACAAGACCTAGTTGGGCCTGAAAATGGAAGCAAACCAAGAGAGGTTTATATTTCAGATATTGCTAAATAATAAAACATCAAAGCCCTTTTAATTTTGGACTGAATGCTATTCCAATATAAACTAATGTGAAAATTATGGATACTATAAAATTCATCATAGTCGAACCAGTGGCAAGCACGCTATTGAGTATTGGGACTATTAAAAGCGATGATACAAAATTAATAGAAAAACCAAGCGAGAAATCTTTAAGCACGGGGCTTTGATAATCATTATCGCATATTTTAAGCAATGTTATTCCAGTAATCATAACGCCAGTCAAAGCACCCCATAGCATTATCCCATATTCAAAATAATTTTTCTTGAATAAACTTTTAGCCATAAAAAATATCATAAAATATGAAACTATAAAACCTAAAATCATCATAAAAATTAATGGCTCGATATATTGTAAAACAGCTTTTATCGGTAGACTTGTAATGGCTGAAACCACGGCGAAGTCGGATAATGAGCCTGTTATTCGTGATTTTAATTTTGAATCGACAATCCAATCCATTTTAAGTTTGCCTATAATAATATTTAATATAAACATTATTATCATAGAATAAGTCCAGACAGGCAAAACACTAAGCCCTGTTATATTTGTTTTTCGTACTAAATCGAGAATAATATAAGCAAGTCCACAAACTGAAAATATAATTGCCAAATGAAATGCTATAGTTTCAATATTGCTACTCATAAGAGTTTCTCGTCCAATACTTGCTTGCGAATTAATATTCTTATTAAACCCAAGTTTCGACTCGATAGGTATGTCATTAGGCTCTTTGAGTATCGAAGTATTTTTTTTTCTAACGGCAATATTAATAAAAATAATTCCAAAAACAATTCCACCAATAAGCCCAACAGTCGCTGTCGTCATAGCAATTCCTTGAGCAACTTCCCAATAAGGAACACCGAAGCCCTCTAAAAGTTTGCCAGTCGCAGCGGCTAGTCCATGCCCACCTGAAAACCCAGCCGAAAGTTCATATCCAAATGTTCTATATAATTCAATTTCAGGCTTTAATCGGCTATAAAGTAAATTAGTGCCATAACCTATTATGCATTGAGTCATTGCCACCGCTTGAAAAATTCCAAAACATTTAATTATATTTGGAAATGATGTTAACATATTTGATTTCGAAATTGACATTCCCAGTGGTATTGAAGCAAATATAGGAATTATTAAAATACCGGGTAGAAGCGAATATGTCCTCACCCAGTCAAAAGGAATTGGAATAATAGAAGTTTGTACAATTATAAGCCCAATAAAACCGCCTATAACTGATGCAGGCAAAAATAGATTTTGAAATAATTTTATCTTGGCACGCAACAAAGTGCCTACTATTAGTAAAATAGATAAAAAAGATAAACTCTTAAAAACTTCAGCTAACATTCTTAAAATACCTTAAAATTTAAATTTTTTAATAAAAATTATCGTATCTTATTTTTAAATTTAATGATAGCAAAATATTTATATCAAATTTATTTTGACAAATTGCATAAATTTGATATAATGGTTTTGAGTATTCTGTTTCAAGGAAAGTTATGCGTTTAAGAAATCTCTTGATTTTGATTATAATATTAAATAGTCCTTTTTTATATAGCTTCGGTGGACGTCCAATACGTATTGATGATGTGAGACCATACTATAAATTTCCAGATACTGCCAAAGTGGATATTTTTGTCTACACAAATACTTCAGGCAACACAAATTTTCAATATCTGACAACCACTATACCAGGTCTTATCGCTAATCAAATTGAATATAATAAAACAGTAATTGTCGAAGAAAGCGTGTCAGATCTTATTCCTGTAAATTTTGAAAGCGCATATGACAGAAAAGTAATTAAACTAAGTAATATAACATACACGTCATCACTTGATAGTGACGGAAAAATAATTATAAAAACAAATGTAGAATATAAAGACTACACAAATTTTGGCGAGCCTAGAACAAATGTAAATATCATAACATTAGATAGCAAAGATTTTAAACTAGAAACAAATGAAGTAATCTACAACTACAATGGTGAAGATGTAATACTTCTCGGCACAAATAACACAGTGCGACATGCTCTGTTAGATGATTCATTATATATTTATCTTGGTGACGACATGGAAGAATATATTTTTAATAGCGATGCCGACATTGCGATTTTTGGTGCAGTCGATTTTCAAAGACCTAATATTGTAATTACAAGCTATATAGCAGACATAAAATCTCGAAAAATTAATGCCTATAAAATATCAATACCTGAATCGGCAATAGATGACGAGATTCCAAATTATTCCTATGAAATTGCTAATCGAATAAGCTCAAGCCCAAAAACTGGAATAGTCGCCATTAATGTAAATCAAGAAGATGCCTTTGTCTATTTAAATAATACATTCGTGGGCAGAACTAGCACCGAAACCATGTATATACCAGCCATAACAACGAATAAGCATAGATTCACAATAATGAAAGATGGCTATGCTTTAATAGATAAAAATATAGAATTTGAAAATATTAATGAAAATGTCATATTAAATTTTAATCTTATGGCTAAAACTGGTATCGGAAAGGTAGCAATAAATATCCCCGGTGGAACTAATAGCCAAGTTATTATTAATGGAATGGAAGAAGTCCGCAGTAATTTTATAAATAAAGATTTAGATTACGGAACTTATGCACTAAAAATAATGAATACAAACTATAAAGACTATTATGGAAAGTTTACATTAGCAACAACAAACACACTAGCCTTCACCCCATCAATGATTGCGATAAAACCGAAAACGCTAGCTCAAGAAATATTTGGAAATTATGAGAGAAATACAAAAATATTCTTGGGGCTTTCAATAGCTGCTTCAGTTTTCACTTTGGGTACTTACATATATGCAAATGAACTATTTGATGCGACAGTTGTAAAACACTTTAATGACAATGCAGGAAATCCAAACCCACCGCCTATAGATTTAAGAACACACACAACGGCGATGACAATATATTGGGCAAGCTTTGGTGTCAGTGCCGCTTTAGCTCTCACTACTGGAATATATTATATGCTTTGGATTGCTGAAGATGACTTCCCCGTGGAAAGTATTGCATTTCATGGTGGATATGGAAAGGCTTCATTAGAATTTTCAATGAAGTTTTAAAGTTTTATAAGGATAAAAAATGAATAATAGCATAAAAGAAAAACAACCAATAATTATAGCATTAGATGTTTCTACATTAGAAGAAGTTAAAACTATAGTTGAAAAATTGAGTAATTCGATAACATGGTATAAAGTTGGGCTTCAGCTTTTTCTAGCACAAGGAAACAGCGTTATTGAATATTTGAAAAGTAAAAATAAAAATATATTTCTTGATCTGAAATTTTTCGATATACCTAACACAGTATCACATGCAGTTAAATCAGTCTTGCCACTCGATATAGATTTCATTAGCATTCATGCGCTAGGCGGTGCTAAAATGATTTCAGACTCGAGAGAGATGATTGAAAAAAATAATAAAAAAACAAAAATATTATCGATAACAATATTAACAAGCATGGATAAACTCACATTAAATAATGAAGTTGGAATTTTAGGTGAAGTCGAAGAAAATGTTTTAAGGCTTGCCGACATGGCTATAAAAAGTGGTTCTCATGGAATAGTCTGCTCGCCTATTGAAATCGCATCAATTCGCAGTTTGGATGAAAATGCTATAATAACTACACCCGGTATTCGTTTTAAAGATGATAGTATTGATGATCAAAAAAGAGTGATGACCCCAGAAGACGCTTTAAGTTTGGGTGGAAATTATTTAGTTATGGGACGTTCATTGGTGGGCAAAGATAATGCCAAAAATTTAATAGATGAAATTAATAAATTAGTGGGGTTATAAGCCGTATTCTGTTAGTATATAAATATACTATGATAAATATTTATCTGAGAATTATATCACTATAACCTTCGAGCGATCTACCTGAAGCTTGAAAAGGGAAATCTTTATAACGCTTCTATTTGATCTTGCCTCTCATGGGGTTTACAATGCCATATCTTGTCACCAAGAATGCGGTAAGCTCTTACCTCACCTTTTCACCCTTACCCTTTTACGGGCGGTATCTTTTCTGTTGCACTTTCCGTAGGCTCACGCCTCCAAGCCGTTAGCTTGCATGAATCCCTTTTGAGGTACGGACTTTCCTCGGCATAATTAAATTATATACCGCATTTATCCACCCCACTAATCTAAAAATTATATCTTGAAACATACAAAAAGTCAATTTATTAAAATATCATTGACTTTTTAACTATTTAAGTTACTATGAAGTTATTATTGAACTATAATGGGAGACTATGAAATGAGTATTCTAATATCTATTTGTCTTTTTCTACTCGGTGGCGGTTTGCTTTATTTTGGTGGAACACAAATTGTTGAAGGTAGTGTTAGGATAGCAAAAAAGTTAAATATACCAACAATAGTCATAGGGTTAACAGTAGTCGCTATGGGAACTTCTATGCCTGAACTTTTTGTAAGTATGTCTGCTGCAATAAAAGGTTCGAGTAATATAGCTCTTGGAAATGTTGTCGGAAGTAATATTTTTAATATTGTTTTTGTTCTAGGTATTTCTTGCTTTTTTATGCCACTTCAGGCTAATAAAAGCTCATTCAATTATTCAATGATTTCTATGTTGGGTATGTACGCCTTACTTCTTATTATGATTTCGAATAGAAGTAATAGCTCTAAAGGTTTTTTAGCTATTTTTCAAGGTGGCACAATATCTTCACTTGAAGGCCTTCTACTTGTTATCGCATTAATTATATATATATTGCTTCTTAAAAGAATCGCTGGCAAAAATAAAGAAGAAGCAAGCATTTTAGAGCAACAAGTCGCTGAAGTTGAAAAAACAGAGCCTACAGCAATTTCAATTACAAGACTTGTTATATCGGTTATTTCTTTAGGATTTGGTTCTGAATTTTTTATAAATGGTTCTGTTGGAATATTTTCTAGATTTTTAAGTCCACATATTATTGGTGTAATTATTGTGGCTGTCGGAACTTCTGTACCTGAACTTGTAACATCTATAATTGCTGCTTCAAAAAAAGAAGCTGATATTGCTGTTGGTAATATTATAGGTAGTAATATTTTTAATGTCGGTGCCGTGCTCGGTATATCTGCTATGGGTGGATTTAAATTCGGTGGAATAAATTTAGACCCTACAAATAGTTATATCATAGATTTAGGCGTAATGATTTTAAGTGCTTTACTTTTATTTGTCTTTATGAGCCCTACTCGACCATTAAAAAAAAGTGCGGGAATTATTTTTCTCGCACTTTATATAGTTTATGTGGGTATTCTTATTAATGCTGTAAATATCTAACTATTTTGCTTCAATAGTTATTTTATCAGCTCCATCATATCCATAAACATCATCATTATACATTTCTTGAGACTTAGTGGCGGGTAGTAAATACTCGCCAGGAGTTGTGGCTCGTACAACATATTTATAAGTATGCTCTCCACGGCTTAATAAATCAGAGAATAATAAAACTTTATTTTCATAATTTTCAATATGACTAAAAGAATAATTATAATTATTATCTTCTAAATATCTAGTATCAGACGATTCTGTTGCAAAGCTAGTATTCAAAATCTTGAAGCCCGCAGCAATCGGCGCATCAACTACAACAAACTGTCTTTCAAAATCGACATTAATTTTCACGACCACAATATACTCTTCACCTTGTCTGAACAAATTATTTTCGATAGTCTTGCCGTTTTTATCTGTAATATATCTCAAAACCGATATTCCATTATCTCTAAAAGGTGCAGGATTTTTTAATGCATATCGATTTTTAATGCCGTAATAAAGTCTGCCACTACCTTCTCTATTAATTAAGAGAGATTCATTTTCGCCATATTTAATGCCTAAATCCTCATAATTAAATGTTTCAACACCAGACTTATCTTTTCTATTATTGAAAATACTACTTAGTAATATCTGATTATTATAGCTAATTTCAGCTTTCATATCAGGAAAATCACTTTCATACTTTTCGAAATATTTATTCAAAGCATTAAAAACAGCGACATTATCTTGAGTATTTAAATATCTTCCGTTTTTCTTTGCCTCTAAAAGCCATCTAACGACTTTTTCATTTATAGGATTATCATAACCAGTCTCGATTAGCCCACTAAGAGCCACGGCAGTATCACGAACAGAACTCGAGTGAATCCAACTTAATGAACTATCATTTTCGTCCAACTCGTAAAAAGCTTTATTACCGTCTTCTCTTAATGAATTTAAAATATAATCTCTCACAGTCTCCATTTTTTTCTCATCATATCCAGCATAATACATAGAAGTCATCAAATAAACTTGCCCATAAAAAGGAATATTCTCCACTTGGTCATAAAGTTTATCGATTATCTTAGTATTTATCATTTTAGCTTCCGACAACACAGAAGAAGCATAGGCTAAAGTTGACAAATTAATATACTCATTATTATAAAATGTCTTACCGCTAAAATCTGTAAGCGCATTTTCATTTACATATTCTAATGCCTTTTGTAATACATCTTCATCAATTTCAAACCCAGCTTTTTTAGCCTTATTCATAGCGTCAATTGTGTAGACAGTGAGCCAAGAAGACACCCAAGTTTTAGATGTGAAATAGGCAAAACCACCGCTATAATTTTGATAGCTAGACATATTCTTCAAAACTTCTTTTATCATATTATCAAAAAACTCTTCACTATATTCAGTAAGTTTCATATCGATAATAAGTCTTTTAGAAGTTAGAATCGGATAAATACGAGACAACTGCTGTTCCAAACAAAAATAAGGATAATTAATTAAATAATCAAGCCCACCGTTCACCTCGCCTAAAATAGAAGCCGACATGAAAACATCAATCGAGCCAGTATTTTCATAAATATCATCTTTATCTGGCACATGAAGAGAAATACTATTAGAATCATTTGTCATACTTAAATAGCTAGCAAATTCCTCACGAACCAATGGTTTATCAATTTGAATAATTTTTTCTATAGCATCTTTATAAAAAATTTCTTCGTCAATTACATTATTCTCATCTATATATTTTCCATTTGCCAAGATAGTAATTTTAGCTTCCCCAATATTTGTAGCTGAAAAATTAAATCGAATATCTTGATGAGAACCCTTAAGAATTTTTACACTTTGAGTATCATTTTCTATATAAATATTTGATGACATAATTTTCACATCAACAATTAAATCATAATCAGAATAATTATAAACTATAGCACCCGCATTGAAAGCATCTTCAATTATCGCAAAATTTGGAATTGTAGGCGATAAAATTAAATTCTTTTTAACTATTATCACATCATCAGAAGCACCAAAAAAACCAGTCTTATCGATAGCTGATGCCATAATTCTGAAAGAAGTAATATTATCAGGTAAATTAAAAGTTATTTTAGCATAACCATTACTATCAGTGAAAACTCTACCGTCATAAAATGCAGTAGATAAAAAGTTTTTTCTAATATTAAAAACATCACCATCAACCGACATCATCGACGCTGCCATAACTCCATCACCACCCGGCGACTCACCTTTCTCTCCATAGTTACGTTGTCCAATTAAATGAAGTCTACTGTCTGCGGTAATAACACTAAGTGGCATTTTTGCGTAAAATGTATTAAACCAATTTGGCGTTTTATAACCTATCAAGTTAAGAACACCCAAGTCGACCACACTAAACATAACTTCACTATTATGAGCATTCCCTTCCAAGTCTGTTACTTTAAGTTCAACCGACAACTCATCACCGGGCTCTCTTATATCATGCGACTTCGATATCTCAACTTTAAGTTCTTTTTCTTTTGATGAAACTGTAATCGGAGAATATCCTATCTTAAAAGAAGGTTTTCCCTCATCTAAAGCATTATTAGTATAAGACTCATCTTCAACACGTCCCTTTATTAAAGAAACACCAATGTAAACATTTGGCAAATAATCACTTTTTATAGGCACTTCAATCATAGCTGCCGAGCCTTTAATATTTGTAACAAAACTATCGATAACATAATCACGTTCAATTGTTACCAATGCAGTCGCCTCATCATAAGGAGATTTAATCATTATCTTAGCAACTTCACCCGGAGCATATTCATCTTTTTCAGCAATAAGCTCAAGCAAGTCATCATCAAACATAGCCCATGCAACATACTCATCACCCAAAACATACATATATTCGTCAGCTCGCACATTTCTTTTTTTACTATCCAAACCCTCAACCATTACAAAATAAAGCCCTGCATCTGTTGGAGTAAAATCAAAAACTACTGGTTTATCATCTGTGGTAATAGTCGCATTTGTTACGACTGTGTCAATTTGCTTCGACTCCCACTCAAATCGTCCACCAGTAATTGCTCTTTTTACCGATTCCCAATGACGGCGTACAAGCTTAACATTCGCTTTTTTATTTTTCAATCGATTGCCATCTATATCAGTAGCAATTATTTCTATTTTAGTATTCTCACCTGTCTGCAAAAAATAACCTTCTCTCTTAACACCAAAATAAAAATCACTACCATAGACTAAAACAGATTTCGACGCACTAACTTTTTGTGAGTCTTCACCTTCGACAGTGGCTTCAATTTCGACATATCCCGAGTGAATATCTCTACTCGCATCAATTTTAGGAGAATAAAAGAACTCCCCATTTTTATCAAGAGAAACTTCACCTTGAGCCAAAGATGAGTAGTAATTATTATAATATTCATCTTCAAACCAGCTCAATTTTGTAAATCGAAAGCCTTCGTTATTCGGCGGTATAAAAGCATTCTCTCTCAAATATATTTTATAGCTAAGTGCTTTTTCATTCATCGGCTCACCAAATAAATACCAACCAGACATTCTTATAGGTAAACTATCACCTAAAAAAGTATTTTTATCGCTAGCCCATATTCTTGATTCAAATTCCAGAGGCTTAAAAACTTCTACTCTAAAACTTTGATAAACCGAATATTCTTCATCGTCATATTTTGCACGAATATTATAATAACCTGTTGGGCTATCTTTTGGTAAATCAATATCTATTAAATATGAACCAAAATTATTCACACTGCTAGTTCCTGTGGCAATTTCTATACCACGTGAGTTTTCAATTGCATAAACAACACTTCCTATACTAGTGGGTGCAATCCAACTAGAAAATTTGTTTTCACGGATAACACCTTTAATATGAACAGTTTCACCCGGCTTATAAATTCCACGTTCAGTAAACATTGAAGCTTTATATAAATCACTCTCTTCGCCATAATTATAATCAACATTAAAACGCCAAGGATTAATACCAGTGCCCCATCCACTATGTATAAATGAAATATCATCGCCATGTTTTGCTATAACCCATTGACGTGGAGTGTCCCATCTATTGCTTCTTTCGATATTTAATAGTCTAAAACCTTTTGTAGTAGCTATTCCATTTTTATCTGTTTTTGCTCTAGCAAGTATTTTATTAAAATCATTTCTTATTTCGATATTAACATTTTCTAAAGGTAGCCCAGTTTTTAAATCGGTTACAAATATAGTATTAGAATCGCCTGCGAATTTTCCTGTAAGCCCCATATCTGTAACTTGCAAATATGAATTGGCGTCATATGAAGACCGACTATACCCCACAATACTTTCAAGTTCTAATGATAAAAGCCCAAATTTAGCTTTACCTAAATAATCATCTAATAAAAGTGGAACTATCGAATATCTATTACTTTCAACATTAGGCATAAAGTCATTTGTTTCTGTATATAAATTCAAATAGCTATATTTATTTAAATAATTTTGTACATTTCGTTCAGATTTATTAATATAAGATGATCCAGTTAAAAACATATAGGGTATAATTTCATTCTCTGTTATACGTCTCGACTTCACTATAATATCTTCTGGATTTATAGCTCTAAGTGGTAATTTTCTACCGCCATAAGATTCTATTATTCCAAGCCCTTCAGGCATCGAAAGCCAAGGATTATAAGAACCAACATTAAGAGTGATGATTTTCTCTTCTCCCAAAACCTGTCCATAAATATCTTTTAGCTTTGGATTAATTTTTATAGTATATGTTGTTTCAGGTTCAAATCTAATACCATAAAGAGAATTATATGCCGACTGTCTATAATCGTCATTCTCAAGATCTTCATCGCTTGGCATTTGAACTTTTGGCTCTATTTCAATATTTCTCATTAAGTCAGAATATTTAACATAGGTTGTAAAGTTTAATTGAGCAGCATAAGGGCTATAGTCAGCATTGATATCTTGAGCAAAATCTGATGTAAACTCAAAATATTTATGTGTTTCAAACGAAAGGGTTATTATTGATTTTGTACCCAAAGTGCCTTCAGTCGCAACCAAGCCACTATTAATTATAATATCAATATCAGAATCTGTACTAAATGGATTTTGAGGGGTTATAATAAGAATGCTAGTTAAGTCATAATTACTAACCTCCCAACTACGTATATCATTAGTAGTTGCATAACGAACATTATAATTAACTTTTCTGTCATTGTCTAACAAGAATATTTTTTCTTTTATATCTTTTAAGAAAATAGGCATATTATAATAAAGAACAATTTTTTCATACCGTTCAATATTTTGTTTACCATTATAAGGTGATGATTTTTCAAGTATTGGTCTTAAAGTATTAAAATTCCATGAATAGTCTTCTTCCAAAACATTGCCACTGACAAGACTTTTAATTCCTTTTTTTAATATAACTGTTATTTTACTATTTTTAGGAAATTTTGTCGAAGTCTTAAATGTAAGCAGTTTTGGTGAAGTCCACTTATACTCACCATTAACCACTTGTTCGACATCGTCTATATAAAACGAAAAATAATTTTTAGCTTCAGTTTCTATAAAGCCAAGCGGAATCATCTCTTCTTTAAACGAAACGCTAATTGTTCTATAATCGTTTTGATTGTCTAGGTCGCCTCTTGGACGAGTTCTATCGATTAAAACATTAGCAGAATATAAAAAGTTCAAAAGCGAAAAATAAATTACGATACTAAAAAATAATTTTTTCATTTGCAATCCCTAAAATAAAATATATACTGTACACCAGTATATGTTAAAATATGATTAAATCTATAGACAAGGATGTAAAAAAATGGATAAAATTTTAAATTTGATTGAAGATTTATCTAATACTTTTGGCCCTCCCGGGTTTGAAGATGATGTTATCAACTATGTGGATAAAAGAATAAATTTCACAAGCAAAACAAGAGATTCTATTAATAATTTAATTTTAGGACTAAACGAAGTTGACTCGAATAAACCCACCATTGCATTAGATTGCCATAGCGATGAAGTTGGTTTTATTGTTGAAGGAATTAATAAAAATGGGACTATCTCTTTTTTACAAATAGGCGGTTGGTATATATCAAATATACCTTCTAGTATTGTTATAATAAAAAACTCGAAAGGTGAATATATACGTGGGGTTGTGGGTTCGAAACCTCCTCATTTTATGACCGATGAAGAAAAAATAAAATTGCCTAAATTTGATGAACTTTACATCGACATAGGCACAAGTAGTTATGAGCAGACTAAAGAAATTTATGGCATCGATGTCGGGCACCCTATAGCACCCGATGTGAAATTTGTTTATGATGAAAAAATAAATATTATGCGTGGAAAAGCATTTGACAATAGACTTGGATGTGCTTGTATGGTTAACTTGCTTGAACATTTTAATGGCAAGAAATTAAATATTAATGTCGTTGGTGCTATGAGTGCTCAAGAAGAAACTGGATTACGTGGTGCAATTGTTTCAGCCAACAGAATAAAACCTGACTTCGCCATTATATTAGAAGGCTCACCTGCTGATGATACTTTTAAAGACGATTTTTATGCACATGGAAAAATTGGTAAAGGTGTGCAACTTAGAGTTATAGATGGGCAGATGATTACAAACCCACGAGTAACTAAATTTGTTCGTGACTTGGCTGATAAAAAGAATATACCGTATCAAATTATAGCGAGAGAAAAAGGTTCTACTAATGGTGGTAAATATCACACTACTCATTATGGTATTCCAACTGTCGTTTTAGGCATAGCTACTCGATATATTCATACTCATCATTCTTATGCTTCGCTAGATGATGTATATTCTGCTATAAATTTATCGAAAGAAATTATTGAAAATCTAACACAAGAGCAAATCTCTAAGTTTTAGATTCTATAATAAAGCATAAAAAGTGGTTTTGATTATATAATACTTTTATTTTTAAGTATCAAAAAAATTATAATAAAATACTTTATATATATTAAAAATAGTGTATAATCGCAATACAAACTTAATTATTCTAAAATTACTAAGGTATTATTTAACATGACAGAAAATTCCGCTCGTGACATTCCTAGAAAATTGATCAATAAATATGAAACTATTAATGTAGATAATACTTTAGAGATAGATAATACTTTAGAGATAGATAATACTTTAGAGATAGATAATACTTTAGAGAT
>CAMQVF010000044.1 GCA_947038115.1 uncultured Spirochaetia bacterium | reverse complement strand
AAAAATTAATAATTCGAATGGGTGCTTTTAATTAAGTGCCCTTTTTTTTGTATTATTTACATTTTAAAACAATACTATATACTACATATAAAAGAGTGTATTATGTATAAAAATTCAATAAAATTATTGCCTCAAAGTGTGGCAAACAGAATAGCCGCAGGCGAGGTCATCGAACGTCCTGCCTCGATGCTTAAAGAATTGCTTGAAAACGCCATCGACTCGGGGGCTACAAATATAGACGTTAATTCTATGGAAGGGGGTACAAAATTACTCGCCATAGAAGATAATGGGTCGGGCATTAATTTTGATGAACTGCCGTTATCGCTAACACATCATGCCACAAGTAAAATATCTTCGCTTAATGACTTAGACGCAATTTCAACTCTCGGCTTTCGAGGTGAGGCTTTGGCTTCAATTTCAGATGTCTCTCATATCGAAATAATATCAAAGACGAAAGATTCAACCAGCGGTGGGAAAATAGTTTCGCATGGTGGAAAAATTATAGAACATACTCCGCATGCTTATGTTAATGGTACTAAAATAACTGTTAAAAATTTGTTTTATAATTTGCCTGCAAGGTTCAAATTTCTTAAAACAAACTCAAGAGAATTCTTTTTACTTAAAGAAGTTTTTGAGGCCTCAGCTTTGGCTAATCATAATATCTCGATGAGTATAAAAAATGCTGACAGAATGGTAAGTTCCTATAAAAAAGTTTCATGCATAAGAGAAAGAGTTTTAGATTATTTAGGATTAAGCCCTTCAAACGATAACTTGATTGAAGTTGAAATAACAAAAGAAACATTTTCGGTTTACTTGCTCTGTTCTGATACAAGCGTTATGCAAGCTACAAGAAAGAATAATTTTCTGTTCTTAAATGGACGACCAATAGAGAATCGAGGCATAGCCTATTCTATAAAAAATGCATATACAGGTGTTATTCCAAGAGAAAAATATCCGTATTATTTCGCTTATATAACTATTAATTATGAAAAAGTTGATGTGAATGTTCATCCGAGTAAAAAAGAAGTTAGAATAAAAAATGAAAGAGAAATTTCAGGCTCAATTTATAATGCGATAAGACGTGAATTTGAGAAGATGAATAAACTTGTAACTGTTGATCTGAATAGTGATATCGAAAATAATCATCATTTTAATGTAACTAATGACTATAATAGTTTTTTTTCACAATCGAATTATGGGAATAATGAATCTGAAAGTTTTATTAATAGAGTTAATTCTGACTTTAACTCAGAGGCTTCTATTTTAAATGATTATAATAAAGAAAGTATCGAGTTAAATATAAACCCCAATTTGAATGAACAAGTGAGTAATTTTGGTGCTTCTACCAGAGCTTTGGGGCAGGTATTCTCTTCATATATTTTGGCTGAGCGTATGGATGAAATGTATATTATTGATCAACATGCTGCTTATGAAAGGCTTAATTATGAGAGAATATATAAAACAATTGTGAATAAAAAACTTGAATATGAAAAGCTTTTAATTCCATTAGAGTTAGAATATAGAGATTATGAAATTGATATTTTAATTGATGGAAAAGAAAATTTAAATTCTATAGGTATTTATTTTGAGATGAATTCAAAAACAAGCATTATTATAGAAGATATTCCACTTTATTTACCTAAAACAACTAAAATAGATTTTATTATTAAAGATATTTTTGATAATTATATATCAAAAGACAGCACCGATAGTTTGGAGCGTCTCATTAAAAGCACATGCAACACCATCGCTTGCAAATATTCACCCAAAGCAGGTGATAGGTTGTCGATAGGGGACATGCAAAAACTTATTTATTTGCTTGAAAGTGAGAATATTCTTACTAGTTGCCCACATGGTCGACCTTTCATTTTACGTATTTCTAAAAATTATCTAGATAATAAGTTTCTTCGCTAATTTTATTCTTATTCTTTTTAAAAAAAATCCGTTAAGGTTAACCGACATAATAAAATTTATTAATTTTTCAGGAGATATAAAAATGAAAAAAATCCTTTCTGTGCTTCTTATTGCGGCGACGTCTTTGTCGTTATATTCTTATTCTGATGCGCCGATTAAATATTTAGATATAGTTTATGGAGCAACTCCGCAAGAAGTAAATGATAAACTAATAGCTTCTAATTTGATAACTACTGCAATTGAACCTGAAGCAGGTATATTGTATAAAAGTAATTATCCAGACCCTGATATTGTTTGGTATGATAATCAAGTTACAGAGTGGGTTAATATAAGTTTTACAACAGTATCTGCTGACCAACTTTTTACTAAAGATGCTTCAATCTTTTATTTTGCTAGACCACGTGCAGGCGAGATTAAACGTATTACTCTTTCTGGCGCTAACTTTTCAGCCGATTCTAATCCTCCAGTAGGTCAGAACACTTTATGGGTTTATAGCTTTTATTTCTATAATGACGAGCTTTTTGCTGTTAGTATGAAATATGAAAATGACCTAGCATTAGAGGCGTTTAAAGCAAGAAATCCTAATAATCCAAATGCTAATCCGGGTTATATAATACCTGGTGGTTTGCTTGATAGAACTTTAAATGCACTTCACCTTAAGTATGGTGGGTTCGATAAAACTTTTACTTCTAGGCTTGATAAATTTACAACTCTTGTTTATGGTAATTTCGAATCAGAAAGAACTGCGACATCTGTGAGTATGTTTTATGGAGACTATTTTAATGGAAAGTTCAATGCGACTCTTTGTTACACTGACGATTTTAGATTAAAGAAAATAGCCGACAGATTTCAAAATTTCAGCTATGAGCCAAATGAAAGTATTAGAGAAGATATTCCACTAGATTTAGATCTTAATGCTGGCAATATTCATAATATAAATTAATTTCATTTCGTATAAATATTTTATATAATATAGAGGCATCTTAAATGGTAAATTTGAGTGCCTCTATTTTTTTGTTATATAATTTATAAAAAAAATTGTTTAAAGAATTTTTCTTTTATGATAGAATTGAGTATACTAAATTAGGATTTTAAAATATGGATTTGAATAAACTAACTATAAAAAATACAAAAGAAATGCTTTCGAAAAAAGAAATTGATGCTGTAAATCTCTTAGAAAACTATATCGATGTTATAGAAGAAGATGACAAAAGAGAAGATAAAGTATATTCTTATATAGAACTTTTTAAAGAAGATGCTTTAAATCAAGCGAAAGTAGCACAAGAAAAAATTAACAAAGGGGATAGTTTACCTCTTCTAGGTATTCCTATTTCTATTAAAGATAATTTGAATTATAAAGGGCATTTAATGACGGCATCTAGCAAAATGCTTGATGGCTATGTCGCTTCATATACTGCCACAGTGGTTGAGCGTTTGATAAATGCTGGTGCTGTAATCATTGGACGTACCAATATGGATGAATATGCCATGGGTGGTACAACTGAAACATCGAGATATGGTGTGACTAGAAACCCTCATAATCGAAAGCATGTACCAGGTGGGTCATCGGGTGGTGCTGCAACTAGTGTCGCTGGCAATTTTGCTTTGGGTGCTTTAGGTAGCGATACAGGTGGTTCAATTCGACAGCCTGCGTCTTTTTGTGGTATTGTTGGAGTTAAGCCTACTTATGGTCGTGTGCCTCGCTTAGGTTGTATTGCTATGGCGTCTAGTTTAGATCAGGTTGGGCCTTTGGCTAAAGATGTTTATGATGCTGCATTAATGACAAGTGTAATAGCTGGGTTTAATAAAAAAGAGGCCACAACAATTAATGTCGAAGTGCCTAAGTATCATGAAAATCTTAATAAAAATGTTAAGGGTATTAATATCGGACTTCCTAAAGAGTATTTCGAGTCTGACCTTATTAACAAAGATGTAAGAAATAATGTTGAGCGTTCTATAAAACTTTTAGAAAAAAATGGAGCAAACATTGTTGAAATTAGTTTGCCTCATTGTAAATATGGGTCAATGGTTTATAGTGCTGTTATGTCTGTTGAGGTGGCTAGTAATATGGGTCGTTTTGACGGAATTCGTTATGGTTATCATCCGAAGGGCACTTTTAATTTGGAAGAGTATTATAACAAAGCACGTGGTGATTCATTTGAATTTGAAACACAGGCTAGAATATTATTTGGTTCTCTTTTAGCTGGTAGTAAATATTTCGAAAGCCATTATGAGCATGCTCTAAAAGTACGCCGTTTAATGCAATTAGATTTTGAAAAAGCATTTGAGAAAGTCGATGCGATAATATCACCGACAACTCCAGTGGTTGCCTCACTTTTGGGAACAAGAGATCAAACTGATAGTGAACTTAGCTTTTTGGCTGATAGCTATACATCTAATATTAACTTGGTTGGTCTGCCTGCTATAAGTGTGCCATGTGGATTTGACAGCAATAATATGCCTGTTGGGCTTCAAGTTGTTGCCAAAAATTTTGATGAACAGATGATGTTTAATGTAGCTTATGCTCATGAATTACTTTTTAATGAGTAAAAGTATTTATAGATATGTATTTTGATGAAAAATTAAATTAGGAGAATTTTATGAATAATTTTAATTACTATAATCCGTGTAAAATTGTTTTTGGCGATGATGTCGAAAAAGAAATAGGGCAAAATTGTTTAGATTTGAATGTGAAAAAAGTGTTATTGCATTATGGTGGCGGTTCGATTAAAAAAAACGGACTTTATGAGAAAGTAATAGCTTCTTTAAAAGCATCTAATATTCAATATGTTGAGCTTGCAGGCGTAAAACCTAATCCACGACTAGAACTTGTGCGAGAAGGTATTGCTATATGTAAAAAAGAAAATGTTGATTTAGTTCTTGCTGTTGGTGGTGGAAGCGTAATTGACTCGGCTAAGGCTATTGCTTGTGGTTTTTATGTTGAAGATATTTGGGAATATTATTTAGACTCGAGCAAGGTTTTAGAAAAAGCATTGCCTTTGGGTGTAGTTCTTACTATTCCTGCTGCTGGTAGTGAGACATCTTCATCGTCGGTTATAACTGAAGAGGCTACTAACTTGAAGCGTTCTGCTGGCACTAAGCATATGATTGCTAAATTTGCTATAATGAATCCTAAAAATACTTATAGCTTGCCAGATAATCAAATCGCTTATGGTGTTTCAGATATGTTTGCTCATATAATGGAAAGATATTTTAGCCAAACTACTGGTGTAGACTTGGGTGATAGACTTCTTGAAGCTAATATGAAAAATATTTTAAGAATTGCACCTTTAGTATTTAATGATAAAGAAAATTATACTTTGAGAGCAGAAATAATGTGGGCTGGAACTTTGGCTCATAATGGAATTTTAGGAATGGGTCGTGATGAAGACTGGGCAAGTCATTTAATTGAACATGAATTGTCAGGCGAATATGACATACCTCATGGACTAGGGCTTGCTATAGTGTTCCCTGCTTGGATGAAGTATGTTTGTAAAGATAATATGCCTCGTTTCACTCAATTTGCTAGCAGAGTTTTTGGGATAGAATATGCACATGACAATGGCGAATATGCTGTTTCAGAAGCTATTAAAGCTATGGAGAATTTCTATAAATCTATAGGTCTTCATACTAGACTTTCAGATATTTCTATCAATGCTGACAAGTTTGATGTTATGGCTGAAAGGCTGTTTTTTAAGAGAGGAACAACTGTAGGTCAGTTTAAAAAACTAAACAAAGCAGATGCTGTTAACATATTCAATTTAGCTAAGTAAATATGTTGTTTATTTGTAAAAATAGTAGTAATTATCGAAAAAAAACTAATAACATGCTTGATTTTTTTTCGATATGGTGTAATATAAAGAGACTTATCTGATAAAGATTAAAGCTTTTAGTTTAGATTACTTTTGGTTGTCTATTATAAGGCTCGTTCGAACTTAATGTTCATTCGTTTCTAAGTTTCAAGATATACAAATATTAAATTGGGTTTCTTTTGATTATAACTTTGATGTTTTAATTGCTAGATTTTTCTAGTATTTAGATAAAAATAAAAATATTTAGAGGTGTGATTGTATGCCTACAATTAATCAGTTAGTAAGAAAAGGTCGCAAGCGTATTATTAAGAAAACTAAATCGCCTGCACTTCAGAAATGTCCACAGAGGGAAGGTGTTTGTACTCGTGTAACAACGACTACTCCTAAAAAACCTAACTCTGCTATGCGTAAAATAGCACGTGTTCGTTTAACTAATGGTATGGAAGTTACGGCTTACATCCCTGGTATAGACCATACTCTTCAAGAACACAATAGAGTTCTTATTCGTGGTGGTCGTGTAAAAGACTTACCGGGATGTCGTTACCACATAGTTAGAGGTACTCGTGAAGCTACTGGAGTTGAGAATAGAAAGAAGAGTAGAAGTAAATATGGTACTAAGAGACCTAAAGCTTAAGTGGGAGTGATATATGTCTAGAAGAAGAAGAGCGCAAGTAAGAGTCGTTATAGGTGATCCTATATTTGACAGTGTCGTTGTAAGTAAGTTTATTAACAAACTTATGTATGGTGGCAAAAAAAGTAAGTCTGAAACAATTTTCTATGCTTCTCTAAAGATCGCTTCAGAGAAAACAGGTAAAGAGTCTTTAGAGGCTTTTAATGAAGCTTTAGATAATATTAGACCAAGAGTGGAAGTTAAGTCGAGACGTGTTGGTGGTTCTACATATCAAGTTCCTATTGATGTTAGAGCAGACAGGCAGAATTCTTTAGCTTTTAGATGGCTTATTGATAATGCTCGTAAACGTAGCGGACGTTCTATGGTAGAAAAACTTTCAAATGAGATTGTCGATGCAGTGAATGGTACTGGTGGTGCTGTTCGTCGTAAAGATGAAGTCCACAGAATGGCAGAAGGTAATAAAGCTTTTGCTCATTTTAGATGGTAGTTTTGTAAAAATTGAAGAGGATATAAATAAGTGGCACGTGAATATTCATTAGAAAACACTCGTAATATTGGTATTATGGCGCATATTGATGCTGGTAAAACTACGCTTAGTGAGCGTATTCTTTACTTCACTGGTAAGACTCATAAAATTGGAGAAGTTCATGAAGGCGGCGCTGAAATGGACTGGATGGATCAAGAGAGAGAGCGTGGTATTACTATTACGTCAGCAGCTACAACTTGTTTCTGGGAAGGAAACAGGATTAACTTGATTGATACTCCTGGACACGTTGACTTTACAGCTGAAGTTGAGCGTTCTTTAAGAGTTTTGGATAGCGCTGTTGGAGTTTTTTGTTCTGTTGGTGGAGTTCAGCCACAGAGTGAGACAGTTTGGAGACAGGCTAGCGATTATAAAATTCCTAGAGCTGTATTTGTAAATAAAATGGATAGAGTTGGTGCTGATTTCTTTACGGTATTAGATTTGACTAGAAGTAGATTAAAAGCTAATACTCATCCGATAGTTTTACCTATTGGTGCCGAGGCTGGCTTTGAAGGTGTCGTTGATCTTGTAACTATGAAAGAAGTTATTTGGTTATCTGACGACGGTATGGAAATGGAAGAGAGAGAAATTAGAGCTGAGCTTAAAGATATAGCTAATAAATATAGAGAGTCTCTTTTAGAGGCGATAGTTGATTATGATCATGACTCTATGGAGAAATATTTAGCTGGCGAAGAGATTGACGAAGTTATGGTTAGGTCTTTAATTAGAAAAGCTACTTTGTCTGCTGAGTTTTTTCCAGTTTTGTGTGGTACGGCTTTTAAGAATAAAGGTGTTCAAACTTTGATTAACGCTATTATTTCTTATATGCCTTCTCCTTTAGACAAGCCTGATACTGAAGGTGTTGATCCAGATGGTAATCCTGCTACAAGAAAAGTTTCTGACGATGAGACTTTTAGTGCTTTAGCATTTAAGATTATGACTGATCCTCATGTTGGTAAAATCGCATTTTTTAGAGTTTATTCTGGAGTTTTAGAGTCTGGTTCTTATGTTTATAATGCCACTAAAGGCAAGCGTGAGAGAATTGGACGTATTCTTCAGATGCATGCTAACAAGCGTGAAGAAATTGGGAAAGTTTATGCGGGTGATATTGCGGCAGCTGTTGGTCTTAAAGATACAACAACGGGTGATACACTTTGTCCTGAAAAATCGCCTATTATATTAGAGTCGATGAATTTCCCTGAGCCTGTTATTACAGTAGCTATCGAGCCTAAAACAAAAGGTGATAGAGACAAAATGTCTACTGCTTTATCAAGGCTTGCTGACGAAGATCCTACATTTAAAGTTAGCTTTAATGAGGAAACTAGTCAAACAATTATTGCGGGTATGGGTGAACTTCACTTAGAAATTATCTGTGATAGAATGAAAAGAGAATATAAAGTTGAGGCTGATGTTGGTCGTCCTCAAGTTTCTTATAGAGAAGGTATTAAAGATTTGGTTGACGTTGAAGGTAAATTCGTTCGTCAGTCTGGCGGTAAGGGTCAATATGGTCATGTATGGCTTAAGATTCAACCGAATGAAGTTAATGCTGGGTTTAAGTTTGTGAATCAGATTGTCGGTGGTAGTGTTCCTCGTGAATATATACCTGCTGTTGAAAAGGGTTGTGCGGATTCTATGTCTACAGGTATTTTGGCTAACTATCCAATGCTTGATGTTATAGTAACTCTTTATGATGGTTCTTATCATGATGTAGATTCATCTGAGATGGCATTTAAATTGGCTGGTGCTATAGGTTTCAAAGAAGGTTGTAGAAGAGCTAATCCTTATTTGTTAGAGCCTATGATGTCGGTTGAGGTAGTAACTCCAGAAGAGTATATGGGAGATATTATCGGTGATTTGGCGTCGAGACGTGGTCAGGTACATGGTTTTACAGATAGAAATGGTTATAAATCTGTAAACTCTACTGTTCCATTGGCTGAGATGTTTGGATATTCTACGAATGTTAGAAATATATCTCAGGGACGTGCGAGTTATAATATGGAATTTTCACATTATGAAGAAGTTCCAAAAACTGTTGCTGAAGAAATTATCAGTACTAGAATGGGTGGTAAGTAAGCAAATAGTTTACTTTAATATAAATAAAATTAAGAAATAATTCCTAAAGAAATATTTATGGAGGATTAAAAATGGCTAAAGGCAAGTATGAAGGTACGAAAACACATGTTAACGTTGGAACAATTGGCCACGTTGACCATGGTAAAACAACATTAACAGCATCAATAACAGCGGTTTCTTCTGCTTTATTTGGTGGTACTTATGTTAAGTATGATGAGGTTGCTAAAGCTTCTGAATCTCAAGGTCGTCGTGACTCTACAAAGATTCTTACAATTGCTACTTCTCATGTAGAGTATGAATCTGATAATAGACATTATGCTCACGTTGACTGTCCTGGACACGCTGATTATATTAAGAATATGATTACTGGTGCAGCACAGATGGACGGCGCGATATTAGTAGTATCTGCTGAAGATGGTGTTATGCCTCAAACAAAAGAGCATGTTCTTTTATCTAAACAAGTTGGTGTTGAATATATAGTTGTATTCTTAAACAAATGTGATAAATTAGATGATCCAGAGATGGCTGAAATTGTAGAAGCGGAAGTTACTGAAGTTTTAGACCATTTTGGTTTTGATAGCTCTAAATGTCCTATCATTCGTGGTTCTGCTACAAAAGCTATTGCTGCTGTAGAAGCTGGATTGAAAGGTGATGACTTAAGAGCTGATCCGGGTGCTAAATGTATTTTAGACCTTCTTGAAGCTTTAGATACACATATTCCTGATCCTGTACGTGAAGTTGATAGAGATTTCTTAATGTCTATTGAAGATGTATACTCAATTCCTGGACGTGGAACAGTAGTAACTGGCCGTGTTGATCGTGGTAAAATTGAGAAAGGTGATGACGTAGAAATAGTAGGAATTAAAGACACTCAAAAGACTATATGTACTGGTGTTGAGATGTTTAAAAAAGAAGTTGTTGGTTTAGCTGGTTATAATGTCGGCTGTCTTTTAAGAGGTGTTGACCGTAAATCGGTTGAGCGTGGTCAGGTTTTAGCTAAGCCTGGTACAATTACTCCTCATAAGAAGTTTGAAGCTGAAGTTTATATCTTAAGTAAATCTGAAGGTGGACGTCACAGTGGTTTCGTTACTGGATATCGCCCACAGATGTATTTTAGAACAACAGATGTTACTGGCGTTATATCATTAAAAGATGATGTACCAATGGTTATGCCTGGTGATAATGCTAACCTTATAATAGACCTTATTACCCCAATCGCTGTTGAAGATAGACAACGTTTTGCTATTCGTGAGGGTGGTAAGACTGTAGGTAACGGTGTTGTTACAAAAATTTTAGAATAAGATTAGTTATATAAAAGGGTGATTGTGGTTTTATTATTACTTTCACCTTTATAAATATAGTATAAAAAAGTGAGAAAGTCAGACTATGAAAGAACAGAATATACGAGTAAAACTTAAGGCGTTTGATGTTGAACTTATAGATCAATCGGCTCAATCGATAGTATCGAGTGTAAAAAAGACGAATGCAAGGGTGTCAGGTCCTATACCTCTACCTACTAGCATACGAAAGACGACAGTAATAAGAAGTCCGCATGTTAATATTAGATCAAGAGAGCAGTTTGAGATGCGTGTGTATAAAAGAATCATAGATATATTTGATGTTTCTCCACAAACAACTCAAGCGTTACAAGATTTAAAGCTTCCAGCAGGTGTTTCAATTAAAGTGAAATATAGATAAAACTTTACTCGGTTTTTGTCTGTCTGGATTTAAGTTTGATAGCGAGTACAGAAATAAGCAATAGAGGATGTGCCGATGATTGGAATAATTGGCAGAAAATTGGGCATGACGACAATATTCGATGAGACAGGCGGCGCTGTTGCTGTGACTGTTATTTAAGCAGGTCCATGTACCATAATGCAAATAAGAGAGAATGATAAAGATGGTTATAGTGCTTTGCAACTGGGCTTCGGCTTTGTTAAAGAAAAGCATCTAAAAAAACCACAGATTGGGCAATTCAAGAAAGCTAATTTGGAGCCCAAAAAATATTTAAAAGAGTTTAGAATTGATAATATTGATTCTTATTCTGTAGGTCAAGAACTTACAGCCGACATCTTCCAAATAGGAGATTTCGTGGATGCTAGCTCTTTAAGCAAGGGATGTGGATTTGCCGGAGTTATGAAAAGACATAACTATAAAGGTGGACCGATGTCTCATGGTTCTAACTTTAGAAGACGTGCGGGTTCTATCGGTAACTGTAGTTATCCGGCGCGTGTTTGGAAAGGTAGGGGTATGCCTGGACATATGGGGGATGCACTTACAACTATACAGACTTTGAAAGTTGTAGAAATTCGTAAAGAAGACAATTTGATAATGATTAAAGGTTCTGTACCGGGCTCTGTAAATAGTATAATAAAACTTACTGCGGCTATAAAAAAACGTAATAAGAAGAGCCAGTAGACTTTATTAATTAAGTAAGGATTTAACAAAATGGAAGTAGGAATACTTAATGAAAATGGAGATACAGTCGGTAATATAGAGGTTATTGACGCTCTATTGAAATCTGACGTAAATAAAAATGTGCTTTATGAGGCCATAAAAAATGAGCTTGCTAATAAGCGTCAAGGAACTCATAGTACAAAGACTCGTGCAGAAGTTTCTGGTGGTGGTAGAAAGCCTTGGAGACAGAAAGGTACTGGTCGTGCGAGAGCGGGTTCTACAAGATCACCTGTATGGGTAGGCGGTGGAAAGGTGCATACACCAAAACCACGTGACTACAGTTATAGGTTGCCTAGAAAAATTAAGCGTCATGCACTTTTATCAGTTTTATCTATGAAATATGCAGCTAGTATGCTTAAAGTTTTTGAGGACTTCACTTTTGAAGCGGTTAAAACTAAAAGAATGGCTACTTTCTTAAATAAAGTAAAAGGGCCAAATACAAGAAAAGTTACTTTTGTTGTAGGTAAAGATGAGGCTTTAGGTGAGAATTATAATAATCTTTTATTGTCACTAAGAAATATTAAAGATTTGAAGCTTGTAAATGCTGATAGTATGTCGATTCATCCGTTATTTTACGCTGATGAAATTTTCTTTACAAAAACAGCATTAACTAAATTAAATGAAAGGGTTTCGAGCCTAGTTTAAGGGTTAAATATTATGGAAAAAAATATGTACTCACTTATAATCGAGCCAATTCTTACTGAAAAAAGTAATATGCTAAGAACAGCGCCTCGTGGAACTGACAAGCGTTATTATGTTTTTAGAGTAAGACAGGATGCTAATAAAGTCGAGATTAAGAAAGCAATAAATAAGATTTTCAATGTGCATCCAATTGATTGTAAGATAATAAATGTAAAGCCTAAGAAAAAAAATCGCCGAATGAGCAGACGTGGATATACTCGCTCATATAAAAAAGCGATAATAGTTTTAGATGGCAAAGAAAAAATAGATATTCTTAAGTAAGAGGGAAAACTAATGGCTATTAAGAAATTTAAACCCACGACTCCCAGCTTGCGTTATCGTACAGTTGTAGACTTCAAAGAGATAACAACATCTGAACCTTGTAAAAGCCTTACTAGTGGTAAGAAGCGTATAAGTGGAAGATCATCTGCTGGAAGAATCACTATGCGTCGCAGAGGTGGTGGGCATAAAAAATTATTTAGGCTTGTTGATTTTAAACGTAATAAGCATGAAATTGAAGGTAAAGTTGTGTCGGTGGAATATGATCCAAACAGAACTGCTAGAATCGCTTTGTTACATTACACTGACGGTGAAAAGCGTTATATATTATGGCCTTTGGGTCTTAATGTAGGGGATAGAGTAGTAAGTGGTGAGAATGCTAAAGTAAAAGTTGGCTGTTCTTTACCTCTTAAGAAAATCCCTATGGGTACTATAATTCATAATATTGAGCTTACTCCTGGTAAAGGTGGACAACTTGTCCGTGCTGCTGGTGGTGGTGCTCAGATAACTGCTAAATCTGGCGGATATTGTGTAATAAGACTTCGTTCTGGTGAAGAAAGAAAAATCTTAGAAACTTGTTTTGCTACTATAGGACAAATTGGAAATGTTGATCATTTCAATACTACAGATGGTAAAGCAGGAGTTACAAGACATAAAGGTAGACGCCCTAAAGTAAGAGGTGTTGCTATGAACCCGGTCGATCACCCGCATGGTGGTGGAGAAGGTAAAGCAGGACAGGGTAATCCTCATCCAGTTTCACCTACGGGAGTTCCTTCTAAAGGTTATAGAACTAGAAAGAAGCATAAATATTCAGATAGACTCATAATGAAAAGAAGAGGGGGTAAAAAATAATGTCTCGTTCAATTAAAAAAGGACCATTTATAGATAAAAATCTATTTAAGAAGATACAGACTGGTGAAAACAAGCATCAGATCAAGACTTATAGTAGATCATCTACGATTATCCCTGAGATGATTGGCTATACGATAAATGTACACAATGGTAAAGCTTTTATCCCTGTGTATATTCAAGAAAATATGATAGGCCATAAACTTGGTGAATTCGCACCCACTAGAACTTTTAAAGGTCATGCTGGTGCTTCTAAAGTGGGCAAAAGATAAGGATAGACTATGGAATACAAAGTAAAAGTTCGTTATCTGCGTATAGGAAGAAGAAAAGTGTCAAGACTTATTCCCTTTATTAAAGGGCTTTATGTCTCGAGAGCGATAGCTAATCTTACTACTATGCCTCAGATGTCTTCTCAGGTTTTAAGAAAAGCTATTAAGAGTGCTGTGGCTAATGCTTTATTCGCATCAAGATCTACTAATCCTGATACTTTATGGGTTAAGAATGCTTATGTTGATAAAGGGCCAGTACTTAAAAGAATTCGTCCTGCTAGTCGTGGTAGTGCGGATCCTATTTTGAAGCCATATTCACATGTTACTGTTATATTAACAGACGACAAGAAAGAAGCAAAAAAGAAACGTGTAAAAGCTGGTGGATATAAAAAGGTTGTAGAAAATAAGCAACTAGAGCTGGAGGGATAAAATGGGTCAAAAGGTTAGTCCAATAGGATTTCGTCTTGGAATAAATAAAAGCTGGTCAAGCAGATGGTTTGAAGATAGAGATACTTATGCTGACAGCCTTCATGAGGATTTGTTAATAAGACGATCTATTAATCAATATTATTACAAAACTCTTAAAGCAGAACAAAGAAAAATAGGTGGAAAGAAAGATTCTTTTGATCCAGCTATATCAGATATTGAAATAGTTCGTTTTCCGGATAGAGTTAATGTTTATATACTTACATCAAGAGCTGGTGTTGTAATTGGGCCTAAAGGGGCTCGTGTTGAGGCCGTAAAAAATAGTGTTCAAAAGAAGATTAAAAAGCCTCTTCATTTCTCTATAACAGAAGTTAAAGATGCTGAAGTTAATGCTACTTTAGCAGCTCAATCTGTAGCTCGTCAGTTAGAAATGCGTATAGCTTTCAGACGTGCGATGAAAAGTGTTATAAATCAAGCTATGAAAAAAGGCGCTAAGGGTATAAAGGTTATGTGTTCTGGTAGACTTGCGGGTGCTGATATTGCTCGTAC
>CAMQVF010000043.1 GCA_947038115.1 uncultured Spirochaetia bacterium | reverse complement strand
TCTACACAGGCGAAGACACTCTTTCCCTACACGACGCTCTTCCGATCTAAATATAATAACATTGAAGCTAGAAATTAATGAGAACAAAAATATAAATATGATTATCGAAGCCATGAAAACAAAAAACATAAATGAAAATAATATAAAAACTATGAAAACAATTTTAGATGCTCTAATGTTTGAAATGTATTCTGGAGGACATGAAAGCACTAAAAAAGAAGATTATCATACAAAGATTAAAGATATTATAAAATCGATTGATTAGCTATTTTTCGTCCACTGTCGACATTTTTTTTATTTTAATCCCAATTTATTTAGCAATTCACATGGAAACTCATTGCATTCTGCACAATTCACTTTTTCTTTATAGCCACACTCACTGCATAATAACTCACATCTTGATTCTATCATAATTTTATTCTTAAAATAACCTTATTTATATAGTATAATTTTTTTATTATAAGTAAATTATTTAGTAGAAAAACACTTGACTTATATCAATACATCGTTATATTAGTATATATTGATATAAGGATATAAGCATGAATATAGAACCTTACGAGATTAACGATTCTGAAGACTTTGAGACATTAGCTAGTTTTTTTTCTGTTCTTTCAGATGCAAAACGGCTTAAAATAATATTAGTTTTATTTGACTGCGAACTTTGTGTTTGTGATATTGCAGATAAACTTAATGCAAAACAACCGTCAATTTCGCAACATTTAAAGATATTATGGCAGGCTAAGATTTTGAAAAAAAGAAAAGTAGGTTTACATATTTACTATAGCTTAGACAGCGATATTGTAAAGAAAATTTATTTATTAGGAGCAACACATGTTGAAAAATAAACATAAAATATTATTCACATCAATGATAACTTTAGCGCTTTTAGCGACATTTATTATAGCAAAAATTCATGATAACATTCATGGTGTCATAGAGTATGTAATCTTCGGATTATTCTATATTCTACTTGGAAAAAATGTATTAAAAAATGCATTCCTCGATTTCACACATGGAAAATTTATGCGTGAAAGCTTTCTTATGACGATAGCGACAGTTGGTGCAATCGTTATTCATTTATATTCTGAAGCACTAGCGGTTTTAATATTTTATAGAATAGGAATTTATTTTGAAGATAGAGCAACAGCTAAATCGAGAAATACAATTTTAGCATTGGTGAGTGTCCGTGCCGACAGTGCTAATGTTTTTAGAAATGGGGATATTCAAAAAGTTGATATAAAAGAAGTTCAAACAGATGAGATAGTTTATATCTATCCATTTGAGAAAATACCTCTCGACTCGGTTATAATAGAAGGTGAAACTTGGCTCGATACTAAAGCTTTAACAGGCGAGAGTCTGCCTAAAACTGTAACTGTTGGCGATGAAATACTTGCTGGTATGATTAATGGCGAAAGTACAATTAAAGTTCGTGTTGTGCGTGTTTATGAGAAGTCATCTATTGCTAAAATTCTTGTGCTTGTCGAAGAGTCTCAAAATAGAAAAGCGAAAATGGAAAAGTTTATAAGCAGATTCGCTGGCGTTTACACTCCAATAGTTGTGGGTATAGCAGCTTTAATGATGATTGTGCCTCCTTTAATTTATGGATCTGAAGTATTTACTGAATGGTTTAGACGTGCTTTAACTCTTTTAGTAATATCTTGCCCTTGTGCATTTGTCGTTGGAATTCCACTAACATATTTCTCATCAATTGGGAGAGCCTCAAAACTTGGGATTATCGTCAAAGGTGGAGTGTTTTTCGATTTTTTAAGTAAGGTTGATACTGTAGTTTTTGATAAGACTGGAACTCTGACAAAGGGACAGTTTATGATTAAGTCGATAGTAAATAATAGTTCTTTAAGCGATGATGACTTTCTTAAATATACAGCTCATGCCGAGGCTCAAAGTCAACATCCAATAGCTAAATCTATTGTTGCATATTATGAAGATAAATTTACAAAAGTTAATAATAATATAATTACAGATTACAAAGATATTGGTGGACGTGGAGTTATTACAAAAATTGATTCTTATGACGTGTTGGTCGGTGGCGATAATTTAATGAGACAAAATAATATCGATATTCCAAAAGATGCAGATAAAAATTTAAATGTTCTAGTAGCAATTCAAGGCAAATTTGCTGGTGGATTTCTTATCGATGACAGCGTTAAAGATGATACTGATGAAGCTATAAGAATGCTTACTAAAATGAATATAAAAACTGCCATTTTGAGTGGCGATAAAAAAGACCGTGTTGAGAGTTTTGCCAAAGAACATAATATTGATATAGCCGTTGGAGAGTGTTTGCCTGAAGACAAAGTTGCTCGGCTTGAAAGTATAATTAAAACTTCAAAAGCTAGTGTATTTGTAGGCGATGGTATAAATGACGCTCCTTCGCTTGCTCGTGCCGACATTGGTATTGCCATGGGTTCACTAGGTTCTGATGCTGCAGTCGAGAATGCTGATGTCGTTATAATGGATGATAAACCGTCAAAAGTAGCGACTATTATTAAGCTTTCTAAAAAAACTAATGCAGTTGTTTGGCAGAATATATTGCTCGCTTTTATAGTGAAATTCGTCGCTATCGTTTTAGGGTTCTTAGGAATCACAACAATATGGATGGCTATATTCGCAGATACTGGTGTGACTATTTTAGTAGTATTAAATGCAATTCGAATTTTATATCCAATTGGTGAGAAAAGAGACGATAAACATTTAGATAAAGATGATAAAATATCTGGTGCTTGTAATTGCGAGAATCATTAAAATATCTTGCATTTTTTAGCTTGACATAAAACATGAAAACTGTATACTTTAAGTGGTATGCAGTTTTTTATATTTTAGGAAATTATATGGCTTCAATAAACAATGAAATTAGAAAAGACATTATAGATATGGTTTATAATGCATCGTCTGGTCATATTGGTGGTGCTTTATCTTTAGTAGAGATTATGCATGTGTTATATTTTAAAGTAATGAATATTGATCCAAAAAATCCCGAAATGTCTGAGAGAGATTATTTTATTCTCTCAAAAGGACATGCATCGGCGGTTTTATATGCCACACTTTCACATAAAGGTTTTTTCGATAGAGAAGAACTTAAAACTTTTAGAAAATTTGGCACTAAATTACAAGGTCATCCCGATAGAAAAAAACTTAAAGGCGTTGAGGCGTCTACTGGTTCTTTGGGGCAGGGTGTCTCAATTGCGGTAGGATGTGCATTGGGGCTTAAGGCTTCATCAAAACCTAATAAAGTTTATACTATTGTTGGTGATGGTGAAATGCAAGAGGGCTCTTTTTGGGAAGCGTCAATGGCTGCTTCTCACTATAAATTAGATAATTTTACTCTCGTGATCGATAATAATGGGCTTCAGATTGATGGCGATAATAATGATGTTATGTCTTTGGGTGATATTAAAGCTAAAATGTCATCATTCGGATTTGATGTTTACTCGGTTGATGGACATGACGAAGACGCATTACTTAAAGCATTTAACGAGCCTATGAATAATAAACCAAAATGTATTCTTGCTAAAACTGTTAAGGGCAAGGGTGTTTCTTTTATGGAGAATAATTTTGGCTGGCATGGCAAAGCTCCAAGTAAAGAAGAATATGAAAAGGCTATGAAAGAACTTTAATCTGATTTTGTATATATAAGGGTTTAAAAACTATGGAACAGAAAGCAATAAGAGTTGCCTATGGTGAGGCACTAGCGAAGTTGGGCGAGGAAAATAAAGATATTGTCGTATTAGATGCCGACTTGTCGCATTCTACAATGACTGCAATGTTTAAAGCGAAATTTCCTGAGCGTTTCTTTAATGCAGGAATTGCCGAGCAAAATATGATGACAATGGCTGCTGGGCTTTCTATTATTGGTAAAATTCCATTCGTATCGACTTTTGCGATATTTGGCACAGGGCGTGCATATGATCAAATAAGAAATTCTATTAGCTATGGTAATTTGAATGTGAAAATAGCATTGACTCATTCTGGCATATCGGTGGGTGAAGATGGTGGAAGTCATCAATCGATTGAAGATATTGCATTAATGCGTTCAATACCAAACATGGTGATAATATCTCCATGTGACGCCGTTGAAACTGAAAAAGCTGTTGTTGCTTTGGCTGAAATGAAAGGTGTTGCTTATTTAAGAATGGGCAGAATGAATACAGACATAATTACAAATGATAAAACTCCTTTTGAAATTGGGAAAGCTAATATATTAAAAGAGGGTTCTGATATTTGTATATTTGCCACAGGTATTATGGTTGCAGAAGCTTTAAAGACAGCTGAAATGCTTGAGAAAGATGGAAAAAGTGCTACTGTCGTGAATATCCACACGATTAAACCTATCGACAGAAAAACTATTATAGAAATGGCTAAAAAGCATGATGCACTCGTAAGTGTTGAAGAGCATTCTATTATTGGCGGATTAGGAACTGCAATATCTGAAGTGCTTTCTGATGAATGTCCAAAACAACTTTTAAGAATTGGTGTTAATGATGAATTTGGTCAATCGGGTACACCTAAAGAATTACTTAAAGCTTATGGGCTTACATCTGAAGAGATTTATAAAAAACTTACAAACTCATTATATCTATCATCTAAATAGGTTATTTTTTCATTGCCTGCATTATTTTCAAATGGAAGCAAAACCACTTTAATGGGATTTAATGCCTCTTTTAGATAATCGATTACGGCATCGTCAACAAATAAGTTTTTATTTTGATTTATTACAACCATTGATATTTTTATATTTATTGTATGTAATTGCTCAATCAAAGATAGCGTATTTGTAATTATATTTGTATCATATTCGACAGTTATAATTGCTTGCAAACTAGTAATTTTATTTATGTCTAAAATTAAATCTCTAAATAAATAGTCGGCTCTTATTGGATCATAAAGCCCGAGTGATTCGAAAATCATTAAGTCATATTTTTCTTTAAGCTCTTCGACAGTATCTGTAATATCTCTTATATCGATTAAAGATTTTGAACTATGCATGGGTGAAATATGTCCGCGACAAGCAAATGAAGTGTATATATCGCTTGCATTTAAATTCGTTGTGCGTTTAATATAGTCGATATCAGCCATATCTCCATTTTTTACATTCATAATAAAAGGTTTATAATAAGCAGCATTAATCGATTTAGATGTCGATAAATATGCAATAATAGAAGCTACATGTGTTTTTCCTGCATATTTTTCAGCACTGATAATACAAAAAGAGTTCATATTCTATAATTCCTTAACATACATTTCAAAGACATATTTTACTTTATTTTTTGGTTTTATATGAGTATCAATTAAACTAACAAGTGTTGAGTTTTGATAATTCATTTCCAATTTTGACACAGCATCAGAAATAGCAAAATTAGGCATGTATAAAAATTTACAGTCAGTAATCGACTTCATAAAAACATTAACTTTTATATAAGCCTCATCCACCATACCAATAATATTTCCGCTATATTCACCAAAACAATCAAGCCTATTCGATATTTTTTCGCTATTTTCACCAGCAATATAATATCTATCTTCCTCATAGCCTGCGAGTAATGTTAAATTATTTTCTAATGCATAAACAAAAGATAAATCGCTATCTGATAAATTTTCAATTTCAACATCAAGCGTAAAACGATTATCAATATAAACTTTATAGCTCTTTTTTATTTTTACTTTATTATTACTTACATTGCCTTCATATTCAAAAACAACTTCAACATTGTCATCATTTTTTTTATATTTTTTTATTAAATAATGTTTATCATAAAAATTGGCAATATCATTATATTTCATGAGCGAGAAATCAAGGGCATTCACCTCTTTTTCTAAGAAGTGGTCGACACATAAAATTTTTTCATTTTTATCGAAAACTAAATAAGGCTCAATATCTTCAGGAAGCATTTTTACAATATCATGAATAGAAACATGCTCATTGTTTGTTTCAGCTACATTTTTATTTCTTAAAGCTTCAATATGATAAGCCTCTTCAATTCTTTTTAAATTATCAACCAAGTTTATAGGATTATTCTTTTTCAAACTAAACTCTGAAATTGAGCCTGAAATGGAATTAAATATCAAACTATTATTTTTTGTACTCACATAAATATCATCATAGCCGTCAATATCGATGTCTTTTTTTTCGAGTATAAATTTTTCTGTTTTTAATATTTCTTTTTCTGCCAGTTCAGTAGCCATGATAATATTTCGATAAGTTGCATGTCTCAAACTATTTAGATAAATCCCACCAAATGTGCCATGCCAATAGGGGCAGTTGCACTGGCTTTGCAAAACATAATCCAATGCCTTTTCTTTGTTAGAACCTTCTGGCATATTATGAACCATATTCGAAGTAAAAATCATACGTTTGTTCATTCTATTGCTTTCATTATATTTAGCAAAATAATTTCGCCAAAAACCACCAGCCATAAACGGTAGATATTTTTCGTCATTATTATTTTTAAGTTCTTTAAGCGAATCATGAAAATTTACTTGAGTACTCGCAGGCAAAACCCAAGTCGTCATCTCTTCATAAGAACCTGTTGGAATATAAACTTTTCGAAGTGGGGGATATTGAGACATATATTCTGAATATGTTGTAGTTTTAAGCCATGATTTTTCTTTATCAAGTGCAGCAAAAAAGCGTTTAAGCCATCCATCTTCATAAACCCATTTATATGTGTCAGGCCAATCGCCATATTTTTCGCCGTCATCTTCTAACACGACAACTCTATCACCTTCTTCTGTGGCAATGGAACGTAAATATTCAATAGTTTCGTCAACTTGTTTGAAAGGAATAAAATATCTCAAAGGCTTTGAAATTGGAAATATATTTAATTTTTTGTCATTGTTATCAGTAATAAAATAACCATACATATCATCTTCTTTAAGTCCCATTCTCGAAAAATGGTTATCATCAAGAATAATATATTCCAAGTTTGCATTATCAAAATGAGTAATTAAATTAGGTTCCCAAACACGTTCGGCAAGCCAAGCACCTTTAGGAAGTACGCCGAAATGTTTTTTTATATATTGATTTAATTTAAGTAATTGAGCATCTTTGTCTCTGTCAGAAATTGAAGGTAAAATTGGCTCATAAAAACCGCCACCTTGCATTTCAACTTGTCCATTAGAAACTAATTTTTTTATAGCTTCAATATGTTCATAATGATTAGCCTCAATCCACTTGAGTAATGCACCAGTATAATGGAAGCTAAACTTTATATCAGGGTATTCTGATAAAATTTTCAAGAATGGCTGATAAGCTCTGTTATATGCATTTTCGATTACAAAGTCAAAATTACCCACTGGCTGATGATTGTGATTGCCTAAAATTAAATTTATAGATTTCATCAAGTCATTATATTTCTAAATAAAATATATTTCAATACTAAATAATAATTTAATTAAGCTTCAATTTTTTCGACACATTTTTAGTAGCTTCATTTGTACCAAGTGGGCCTACTGTTGTGAGGAAAAACTTTTTATCACCCAAAAGCTCATCAATAATCTCATTCACATTTTTAAGTGTGGTCTCGTCAATTCTATTATAAGTCTCTTCAAATGAAATATGCCTGTTGTAATAGTATTCATGGCGAGCATTTTTATTCATTATAAATTCTGCATTTAATTTGCTAAAAGCTAGAGACCCTTTATACATTTCTTTAGCGTCATCTAATTCTGATTCTGTCATTTTTTCTTTCAAAAATAATTCAATTTCTTTATAGATACTTTCGATTGTGTTAGAATAATTTTCTAAACTGGTTGATCCATGAATTTCAAAAGTGCCACCCTGTGCAAAAGATGAATTATAACTATATATATTATAACAAAGCCCTTTTTTCTCTCTAATACTTTGAAATAATCTTGAATAAGAACTACCGCCGAGTATATCATTCATAGCATTAATACTATGATTTTTTTCATTACCAGTCTTAAATGATGGTGTTATAAGCGAGAAATATGCTTGTTGTAAATCATTTTTTTCAGATGACTTAGTATTATAAAAGAATGGAATGTCATACCACATGTTTTTTTCTTTTTTCTCTATTTTTAAGTTTGACAATTTTTTCTCAGCAATATCTATATCAAAATTACCTGCAATTGAAATTATCATATTACTGGCATTAAATTTTTCTTTGAAGTACGAATATACTGCATCTTTTTTTATTTTTTTAATGTTTCCAATAGTACCCGCAATAGGGTAGCTCATCGCAGTACCTTTATAGGCGCTGTTAAAAAATTGCTGTCCTGCGAATTCCTCAGGTGAGTCATCGCACATTTTTATTTCTTCTACAATTACACGCTTCTCACGAGATATTTCTTTTTCATCGAATAGAGAATTAGAAATTATGTCAGATAATATATCTACGCCTCTCTCGAAATGTTTAGATATAATACTCACATAAAAAGCAGTAAAATGTCTTGATGTGAATGCATTAAAAACACCACCGACTCCCTCTATTTTTTTTATAAGTTCTTTCGAATCATAAGTTTCAGTACCTTTAAAAAGCATGTGCTCTATAAAATGAGTGTATCCATTTTGCTCTTTCGACTCGCAGGCACTGCCTATAGAAAACCAAAAACCTATAGAGACTGTATCTAATTGCGGTATTTGTTCGAGTACTACTTTTGTTCCGTTTGTAAGTTCTATTCTTTTTATCACGTTAAGCCTAATTTATATTTATTTTAATAATAAAAGTTATCGACATTATAACATATAAATTATAATTGAATTGTGGTAATATCTTTTTATTTGACAGAATTACTATATTATTATAAAATAATTCTGCTTTGTTAAATCTAAATAAAAGAGTATAAAATACTATGAAGCCTTTTTTTAAACACTGTCTAATTGCATTATTTTCAATGTTTTCTTTATATTTTCTTTCATTAAATATATTGCCATTATTTTCTATGATTAAATTCGACTTTGTCATTTATGACCCATTAATTACTACATTACTTGTTTTAATCACTTTTTATGCATCTAATAAAAGCACAAAAATAACTATTATCTTTGCTTCAATTTTATCTTTTTCGATATTTTTAATACAACCAGTAGGGCTTTCTGTGCAAAATGTCCCGCTTACTTTTTTTGACTTTTTTGTATTTTATCCAACTTTAATGAAAATTTCACCTTTGTATTTTAATATAATTTTAACACTCATAACTATTTTATATTTAGGATTATTATTTTTATGCTTTTTTATGTTTATAAAGCATTTCATTATTTTCTTAAAGAATAAAAATAGACAAGCTATATTTTTACCTTTATTTATTTTAGTTATTTATCTCTCATTTTTTAGAGCTGGAAATATGCAAATATGGGCTTTAGATTTTCCAAATATAGCAAATAAATACGGGTTTATAAATGCGATTAATAGCCGAGTAAAATATGACAAGATGAACACCGATAAAATTAGCAAAGAAGAAGTTAAAAATGCATTATTATTACTTAGAAAAAAAGAGGCTAATAGAGATATTTCTAGCTTAATAACAAAAACCACACTTGAAAAACAAGATAAAAAAAGAGATGTATTTATAATATTTTTAGAGTCTTTTTACGACTATTCTCATTTTGTGAGTTTATTTGATAAAGACCCATTTAATCAAGAATATAGAAACTGGGCAAACAAATCGGCGAAGATAGGCCCAAATACTAGCTCTGGTTCTTTTTTTGCTCGACTTGTGGGGCTTACAGCATCAAGTCCGTTATACCCTAAAGGACAAACATCTTCAATGGAAGGGTCTCTGCCTGACATTATGAATAAAAATGAATATAATACTGTAGCCATAGAAGAATATGCTACGACATATAATTTAGATAATTTTTTACCCTCAATTGGTTTTAGCGAAACAACATTTAATATTGGAACTGCTAATTTGAGTAGTTATATAAAAGAAAATATCACCAATATGCAAAGCCCATTATTTTTATATGCATTCACATATTTAGGACATCATGGCTCGGGCACTGAATATCGAGCTGAATATAGCAATGACATTGTGAATAATGCTTCAAGGTTTATAGATCAATTTCAAAAAAAAGATAAAGATTTAATTAATGCAATATTTTCTACATCACTAAAAGTTGCCGATGAAATTATAAAAACAAGGGATATAATTTTAGCAGAAAGCCCAGATGCTTTAATAATTTTCAAACATGATCATCTGCATCCTTCACTGCCTCCAATTATAGTTGCGTCTGAAATAGATGAAGCAATGAAATCAACTTTCCTAAATTCACCAACACCATCACCAATTCTAATATGGGATGGACAAAATGGTGCTTATAAATTGCCAGAAGGTTTTGCCCCCGAGAATATTCCACTTTTTATTGCAGTCAATGCCAACTTGAAAGAAGAAACTTATAAAGGCACACCAATATCACTTTTATATAAAGATACTCATGAAGGCTTCACTAGATTTTATAAAAATATATATAAAATAGAAAATAATAATGTTATTGATGCAGATATTAATGAAATGGAAATAGCAGAGCTTATTGAATATGAAAAAGCTGAAAGTATTTTATCGAGAGATATATTTAGAGGCAAGAAATATTTTTATAAGAATAGAGAAGAATTAAATTAAAAATCTAAAAAGTATTAAATATACCATATAGGGCTTGATTTATAATACTATAGTTGTATAATATACTACAGTGTATTCGTTATTTTTTTTTACGGGAGTATAGACTTATGAATGGTACTATATCAGAAGGTGTTCAGATAATGTTAATAGGAATGGCTGTCGTTTCGCTTTTCCTAATTATACTTGTTTTTGTAATGATGACAACAGGTAAGGTTATAGCTTTAATTGAAAAGGCTATACCTAGTAAAAGTAAAACGCCTACGAATGCGATTCTTGCTGGTGTGTCGACAAATGATAACACTAAAATTGCTATCGCTATTGCTGCTACTTTAGCTAGAAAAAAGAACTAATAGTTTTAGAGTATTAAAAGGAGAAAAGTATTATGGCTAAAAAACGAATAAAATTTATGATAACTGCATTCCGAGATGGATTTCAATCAGTTTACGGCTCAAGAGTTCATACTAAAGATTTTTTACCCGCGCTTGAGGCTGCTGTAAATGCTGGAATAACTTATTTTGAGAGTGGCGGTGGAGCTTCATTTCAAAGTGCTTTTTTATATAATAACGAGAATGCTTTTGACGTGATGGATACTTTCAGAAAAACTGTAGGTCCTAATATCGAGCTTCAAACATTAGCACGTGGTGTTAATGTTGTAGGTCTTGAGTCGCAGCCACGTGAAATGATTAAGCTTCATGCTGAACTTTTCAAAAAACATGGCGTAACAACTATTCGTAACTTCGACGCTTTAAATGATGTCAATAACCTTATTTATAGTGGAAAATGTATTAAAGAAGCAGGTCTTAATCACCAAGTAGCAGTTTCTATGATGGCTTTACCTCCGGGTTGCGAGGGTGCTCATGACGCTGAATTTTATAAAAAAGTTTTAAAACAAATAATAGACCAAGTAGAATATGACTCTATTGTATTCAAAGATGCATCAGGTACGACTACACCACAAGTAGTTTATGAAACAATTAAAAATGCTCGTTCTTTAGTTGGTAAAGATATGGGTATTACATTCCATAGCCATGAGACGGCAGGTATTGGAGCACTTCAATATAAAGCGGCTCTTGAGGCTGGTGCTAGTTGTATTGACCTTTCTATGGCGCCTGTAAGTGGTGGAACTTGTCAAACCGATTTGATGGTTATGTGGCATGCTTTACGTGGAACTGACTATGACTTAGGTATTGATATTGACAAAATTCGTGAAGTTGAAGAAATACTTAAAGAATGTATGAGTAGTTATTTTCTACCACCAGAAAGTCGAACTGTTGAACCTTTAATTCCTTTCGCACCGATGCCGGGTGGAGCTTTGACAGCAAACACTCAAATGATGCGTGATATTAATGTAATGCATAAATTCCCTGAAGTTATTAAAGCAATGACTGAAGTGGTTAGAAAGGGTGGTTTTGGAACTTCAGTAACCCCAGTTTCTCAATTCTATTTTCAGCAAGCATTTAATAATGTAATGCAAGGTCCTTGGACTAAAATTGCTGAAGGTTATGGAAAAATGGTTCTAGGTTATTTTGGTAAAACACCTACTCAACCAGATCCTGAAATTATAAAAATTGCCGAGGCTCAGCTTGGACTTAAACCTACAACTGAACTTGCTATGGATATTGACGACAAAGACCCTAAAAAAGGACGAAAGGCAGCAACAGAAGCACTTAAAGCTGCAGGCATCACCGATTTGTCTGATGAGAATGTATTTATAGCTGCTTGTTGTAAAGATAAAGGTATTCTATTCTTGAAAGGTGAAGCTAAACTTGGAATAAGAAAAATTGAACCTAAAAAAGCAGAGAGTGCAACAGCCGATAATTCTGCCTGCACTGTCAATGTTTCTGGAACTAATTATGGTGTCAAACTTGAAAATGGCAAAGCTTTAGTTAATGGTGTAAGCTATGATTATACTGTCTCTGATGGCATAGTCGAAGCTAGTAATGCACAAGTTTCATCATCAACACCTGCAGTAGCAACCCCTGTATTATCTGGGCTTCCGGGCACTGTTTTAAGAATAGTGGCAAATAATGGAGCTCAAGTGAAAGATGGCTCTGTTATTTTAGTCGTTGAGGCTATGAAAATGGAAGTTGATATTAAAGCACCATGTGATGGTTTGGTGAAAGATATAAAAGTTAAAGTGGGCGATCAAGTTGTTGCTGGTCAAGAAGTAGCCTTAATAGGATAACACTTAAAGTAAATAAGGAGATAATAAAAATGAGAAAGATATTATTCATGTTTGCTCTTGTGTTATTTTCGTCTATGACTATTTTAGCTCAAGACGTTATAGATCAAAACACTCAAATGAATGATACCACTGTGGAAGATAATTCTATTGTGGTAATAGAAAAAGTTAATAAAGATACACCTCTTAACTTTAAGGATTCAATTCGTTCGCTAATAAAAAGCACTGCTTTTGGGGAACTTATTCCAGATACAGAAGAAGATATTAAAAACGATATTTTATCTAAACAAGAAAGAGAAAAAAACGCTTATATTCTTAAAGTAAAAGATATTAATTCTAAGCCTGCAAAGTTATATCAAAATATTATAATGATATTAATAGGACTTTTGCTTGTATGGCTTGCAATTGCTAAAGGTTTCGAGCCGTTGCTCCTCATTCCTATTGGTATTGGAGGAATTTTAGCTAATGTTCCTATCGCAAATATCGGGTTAGCGCCTGTAGTAAAATCGATAGAAGGATTAGTTGTAATAACTGAAGCTGGTGGTTTTTTAGGTCAAATATATTCATTTGGTATTGAGTCAGGACTCTTCCCATTATTTATATTTATAGGCGTGGGTGCGATGACTGACTTTGGCCCATTAATTGCGAATCCTAAAACTGCATTGCTTGGAGCTGCCGCACAGGTTGGAATATTTGCAACTGTTTTGGGTGCAATTTTACTATCAACTTATGTGCCAGTAATAAATTTCACATTAAATGATGCCGCATCAATTGGTATTATTGGTGGTGCCGACGGACCTACAGCTATATTTTTAGCATCTAGGCTTTCACCTCATTTGTTGGGTGCGATAGCCGTTGCTGCTTACTCTTATATGGCGTTAGTGCCGATAATTCAGCCGCCTATTATGCGAGCTTTGACTACGCTAGAAGAAAGAAAAATTGTCATGAAGCAATTACGTCCAGTAAGCCAAAGAGAAAAAATAATTTTCCCTCTCAGTGTTATACTCTTAGTTAGTTTTTTACTTCCAGATGCAGCTCCTTTAATTGGTGCGTTAATGTTTGGAAATATACTGAGAGAGTCAGGCGTTACTGATCGATTATCTAAGACGGCTCAAAATGACTTTATTAATATTGTAACAATACTTTTAGGACTTGCTGTCGGTAGTAAATTAGCCGCCGATAAATTCTTAAAATTTGAAACTTTAGGTATATTAGTTCTTGGCCTTTTAGCTTTCGCTATGGGTACTGCTGGTGGATTGTTGCTTGCTAAGCTAATGAATGTATTCTCGAAGGAAAAAATAAATCCTTTAATTGGGGCAGCTGGCGTCTCTGCTGTACCGATGGCGGCACGAGTTGTTAATAAATTAGGACTCGAGGCTAACCCTCAAAACTTCTTACTTATGCATGCAATGGGGCCTAATGTCGCTGGTGTAATTGGTTCTGCTGTTGCTGCGGGAGTTTTATTAGCCATTTTAGGATAATTTCTATCTTTGATATTTGAAATAAAATTAGGATGTGAGTTCTATAGCTCGCATCCTTTAAGATTTTAACAGGACTCTAATTTTTTTGGAGATACTATCAGTATGTCATTTTTTTCTGAATTAAAAAAGAATAAAATATTTTTAATTTCTTTTATTCTTATCGCAATAAGCTATATCCTTAGGATAATATTAATTTCTGTGTCAACTTTAATAGATGACGAAGCATATTACGCCCTTTGGACAAATCATTTACCCATAGGTTTTTTTGATCATGGTGCGGGTATTGCTTTTTTTATGAAACCTACAATTATGTTATTTGGTGAAAATGGATTTGGAGCTAGAAGTTCAAGTATAATTGCTATGATTATAACCTCAATTTTTATGTATAAATTCTGTAAAAAACATAAAGATGAAACCACTGCCATAATTACAGTTATTATTTTTAATGTCACGCCTTTTTTTGCAGGTTTAGCATTAATTGTTACAGTTGACACGCCCATGTTTTTCTTTCTTATATTGGCGGCTATGGCATATTACGAAGCTTGTTTTTATGATAAAAAATATTTCTACTTGGCAGGTTTTTTGATAGGCTTTGCCACATTGTCGAAGG
>CAMQVF010000042.1 GCA_947038115.1 uncultured Spirochaetia bacterium | reverse complement strand
GATAATAAAATATCTGCCTCTGGTAAAAAAACTTCTTCCTCTATTACTACTACTTCTTCTTCTTCTATAATTGTATTATTAGTCGCGACTTCTGATAATAAAATATCTGCCTCTGGTACAAAAGCGTCTGCTACTTCCACTTTTTCTATAACTTCTTTTTCTATAACTTCTTCTTCTATTATAACTTCTACTTTCTCATCAGAAGTACTTGCAACATAACCACTTAAAGCTAAAACTATAGTGTCATTAGAAAGAAAGCTCGCATAATTACTAGAACTAAAACCCATGCTATTCGTCGACTTAGAATCTGCACCGTTTTGAATTAAAGCAACTACAGTGCTAGAATTATTTTTCACAGCCGCCCAATGAAGCGGTGTATTATTATATTGATCTTTTATTTTTATTAAATTTTTATCTCGAGTTAATAGATACTCTACAATTTCAGTATGCCCGTTTGCTGCGGCTATATGAATAGGTGACGCCTTATCAACTCTATCTCTAGCTTTAATATTAGCACCAGAATCTAACAAAGCCTTAACAATGTCAAGATCACCAAGATAACAAGCTAAAATAAGCGGAGTTGCACCAGATAAATACCAGTCATTAATTTGTGTATAATTAGGCAGTCTCATCTCTTTATTTGTGTTATAAAAACTTAAAAGAGCTTTGACCACTTCAAGGTCTCCATTTAGAACGGCTCTATGTAATGGCGTATACCCTTCATCATCTAAAACATTAACATCAACTCTTCCTAGTAACAAAGTTTTTATTCCATCTGCATTTCCAGAAGAAACATAATCAAAAAGAATTGATTCATTTGAAATAGACGCACTATAACACACTTGGACAAAGAAGACGGCCATTAAAGTAATAGTTGATATTTTTTTTATCACTAAAATACACTCCAAAGATAAGCACTAATACGTATATATATTATACTAAAAAATGTCTAAATGTAAACAATAAAATAAATATTTGATAATATATAAAAAATATTTTTGCTTTATTCTACCTTAAATAGATTAATATTAAAACTCTTTGCTATTTTTCAATAACTTTTTCTTGAAAAAAATATGAATCTATTATAGAATTCAAGCAAGATTACAATATAATTTTCAAGGATAATAAAATATGATTATAGAACCTAAAGTGCTAAATAACATATGTATTACGGCACACCCCTTGGGTTGTGAAAAAGAAGTTCAAAAACAAATAGATTATATCAAGAAACAAAAAAAACTAGATAATATAAAAAATGCTCTCATAATTGGATGCTCGGGTGGATATGGGCTTGCAAGCAGAATAGCACTAGCATTTTCTGCAAACACTGCAACTATTGGTGTATCTTTAGAAAAAGAAGCTCAGGGTAAAAGAACAGCAACTCCCGGTTGGTATAATAATGAAGCATTTAGTAAAATTGCTAAAAAAGAAGGTGTCAGCGAAAAAACTTTCAATCTTGATGCTTTTCTAAATGAGTCGAAAGAAACTGTTATTAATGAAGCTAAAAACTTTTTTGACGGTAAAATTGATGTTGTTATATATAGTTTAGCATCTCCTGTAAGAATGGATGAGAAAGATGGCATTTTGTATCGATCAACTCTAAAGCCTTTGGGTAGTCCATTTCTTGGCATGGGTGTAGATTTCTTGAGTGAAAAAATTACTGAAGTTAAAGTTGACCCCGCTAATGAAGAAGAGCTTAAATCGACTATAAAAGTTATGGGTGGAGAGGACTGGAAACTTTGGACTGAGGCATTAATCAACGCCGACTTGCTTAGTGAAAATGCAATTAATATTGCTTATTCTTATATTGGGCCTGAAATTACAAAAGGTGTTTATAGAGATGGAACAATAGGAAAGGCTAAAGATCATCTTGATGATACAGCTGATGAGCTTGATGAAATTATGACAAAGTCTAATATGGGTCATGCTTATATATCTGTAAATAAGGCAGTTGTAACTCGTGCTTCTTCTGTTATACCTACAATACCTTTATATGTTGGCATATTATTTAAGGTTATGCAAGAAAAAGGTTTACATGAGGGTTGCATTGAACAGTCGTATCGATTATTTGATGAAAAATTGAGTTCCAGAAATAATGCTATTGTTGATGAAAATAGAAAAATTCGTCTCGATGATTGGGAAATGAGAGCCGATGTTCAAAAAGAAGTTATAGATCTTTGGAGTAAAATCAATCAAGATAATCTAACTGAAATAGCTGACTTAAAACTATTTAGAAAAGATTATATGAACCTACATGGTTTTGAAATTGAAGGTATTGACTACGCTAAAGATGTAAATCCGTAAGATTAAATTTTTTAGGAATTAAAAATGATAGACATTAAAATTATAAGAGAAAACATTGAAATTATAGAAGCGAATCTAAAGGCACGTAAAAGCAATATATCTTTAGACTCTCTTAAAAATCTTGAAAAAGAAAGACTTGCATTACTGAAAATTGTTGAAGCCGACCGTGCTAAAAAAAATGAAGCGTCACGTAAAGTTGGCGATTTTATGAAGTCTGGCAATAAAGAAGAGGCTCAAAAAATAAAAGAAGAGATGAAGGCTTTTGGTGAAGAGTTAGACAAAAAAGAAAAGATTTTATCTGAACTTGAAGAGAAAACTTTATCTGAAATGCTTTATCTACCAAATATTATCGATGAAGATGTTCCTTTGGGCAATGACGAAAATGACAATAAAGAAATTATTAAATGGGGAGTGCCTAGAGTTTTCGACTTTGAAGTAAAAGATCATATAGACATCGCATTAAACCTTGATATATTAGATGTTGAACGTGCAGTTAGAATGTCTTCTGCTCGTTTTTCTATACTTAAAGGCAAAGGTGCGAGGCTTGAAAGAGCATTAATTAACTTCATGCTCGACTTGCATACTAAAAAACATGGCTATACTGAGTATAATCCGCCAATTTTAGTGAACTCAAAAGCATTGCTTGGTACTGGAAACCTTCCAAAATTTGAAGAAGACTTATTTAAAACAACAAATAATCCTCCTTTTTATTTAATACCTACAGCTGAAGTTCCATTAACAAATATATATCGAGAAGAAATATTAAGCGAAAATATGCTCCCAGTTTATGCCACAGCCTTCACACCTTGCTTTCGATCAGAGGCAGGAAGTTATGGTAAAGATATGCGTGGGTTAATCAGACAGCATCAATTTGACAAAGTTGAACTTGTAAAAATCTGCACAGCAGAGACTTCAAAAGAAGAACATGATAAAATGCTTAAAGATGCTGAAGAGGTTCTACAATTGCTTGAGCTGCCATATAGAGTGATAGTTTTATGCTCTGGTGATATTGGTAATGCTGCTTCAAAAACTTTTGATATTGAAGTTTGGATTCCTTCTCAAGATAAATATAGAGAGATTTCTAGTGTCAGTAATTGTAAAGATTATCAGGCACGTCGAATGCAGACCAGAGTAAAAAAATCTGGTAAAACCGAATATGTTCATACTCTAAATGGAAGTGGAGTCGCCGTTGGTCGTACTTGGCTTGCTATTTTAGAAAATTATCAACAAGCTGACGGTAGCGTTTTAATACCTAAGGCTTTACAAGAATATACTGGTTTTGATATTATAAAAGCAAATGAATTATAGAAAATATAATCAATAAAAATTAATAGGCATTTATATAAAGATATAGATGCCTTTATTTTTTTGAATTTAGGAGAAACAAAATGGAAAAAGCAGTTTTAATAATAGCAGGTGGAAAAGGTGAAAGACTTTGGCCTTTAAGCCGTCAAAACAAGCCGAAACAATTTTTATCTATTGGCGAAAAGAAAACATTACTTGAAAATACAATAGACCGTGCAAAAATTATAGCAGAAGAAAAAAATATATTCATAGTTACAGGCGAAGCATATAGAGAATTATTTGACATATATTTACCAAACTTTAATAAAGAAAATATTATATTTGAACCTCTTGGACGCGACACAACAGCAGCAATCGCATTGGGTGCCTATTATATAGAAAAAAAAATACCCAACAGCATATTAGCAGTTCTACCAGCTGACCCTATTATCAAAAATAATGAGTTATTTGAAAAGACTTTAGAAAAAGCATTTGAGTTTGCAAATGAAAAAAAATTACCCGTAACCATAGGAGTGAAACCTACAAGACCTGAAACTGGCTATGGATATATAAAAATGAAAAACTTAATTGATAGTAATAACAATATAAATGTTTTTTTCGTCGATGAATTCAAAGAAAAACCTAATGAACAAAAAGCAAAAGAATTTTTAGAATTAGGTAATTATCTTTGGAATGCAGGTATTTTTATATTCGACATCAATACTTTACTTGACACAATAAAAAATATTCAAAAAAATATCTATGAAAAAATAGAATCTACATATAATGCAATGATACAAAACGATGATAAAAAAGCATTTGATATATTTGAAAGTATCGAAAAAATATCATTCGATTTTGGAATTATGGAGCATATCAAAGAAATAATATGTGTTAAAGCAGAATTCTTTTGGGATGACTTGGGATCATTTTTAGCATTAAAGCGTATATATGAAGCCGACAATAATTCAAATGTATCTATTGGAAATAATTTTCTCAGAAACAGCAAAAATAATATTGTTTTGAATAATGATGAAGATACACTGATTGTTACTAATAATATAGAAAATCTTAATATTATAAAATCAGGCAATGTATTTTTTGTATATAAAAGTGAAGATGATGATAAAATTAAAGAAATATTGTCAGATATAAAAATTAATAAAACCGATTACGTTTAAAACAAAAAAGAGTGTAAGATAATTTATCCTACACTCTTTATATATAAAATTATAAATAACTCTTAAAAAGCAAGTCCAATCGATAGTCCATATCTAAAAGCAGGATAACTTTCAATTGAAGTTTCACTCTCTACATAATGAAATGCAGTATCAATTCCAAGATTTATACCCACTTGTACAGCGAATTTACTATTTAATGCATATCTAAAATAAGTATTTAATTCAATAGGAATTCTATACATATTAGCAAGAGCAGCAGGAGAAGTCGTTAAAAGAGAGAATAAACCATCGCTAGTATCCACAATTGAGGACACCAAAGCAAAGTCTAAACCAATAGCACCATTCATCGTAAGACTAAAACCTTTGCCATCAGCATCTCTATTATCAAACAGATATCCACCAAAACCGCCAAGAGCGCCTATCGATGAAGGGGAATAACTTATTATATTACCAGCCGTTCTTAAAGCAATCTCTCCATCGCCTGAAGCAATATAAGAATATCTCAACTGACCATAAAAGTAAAATCTACCCGTCCAAGAAGGTGCACCAAGCATAAACTCCATTCCAGATGTAGTAAGAAGCGCATTCCCAGCTACTTCAGAACTTCTTCCTTCAAGCCTTGTAAAGATTGAAAATACTGGATTAAGTATACTTTTATTTTCTGGATTATAAGTATACTCTTGAGCAAACGAAACAGAAGAAAGCACTAACATAAAAACTAAAATTAGAAATATATTTTTTTTCATAAATATCCTACACAATAAAAATTTTATTCATCCTCATAAAGAATGTATAATTTCGACAAAAAAAACCTAGACTAATTAAATAATCTAGGTTTTTGAAAATTCTTTCAAATGTAAATAGCAGTAAGATCTTAGGTCGGACATCTCCGAATAAAGGAGGTGATCCAGCCACACCTTCCGGTACGGCTGCCTTGTTACGACTTCACCCTTATCATCAGCCTCACCTTCGACGCCGCCTTCCCTTACGGGTTAGGCTAACGGCTTCGGGTAAAACCAACTCCAATGGCGTGACGGGCGGTGTGTACAATCCCCGGGAACGTATTCACCGTAGCGTTCTGATCTACGATTACTAGTGATTCCAACTTCATGGAGTCGAGTTTCAGACTCCAATCCGAACTGAGGCAAACTTTTTGAGATTTGCTCCACCTCGCGGTCTCGCTTCTCTTTGTATTTGCCATTGTAGCACGTGTGTAGCCCTGGACATAAGGGCCATGAGGACTTGACGTCATCCCCACCTTCCTCCTACTTAAACGTAGGCAGTCCCCTGAGAGTGCTCGACATTACTCGGTAGCAACAAAGGGTAAGGGTTGCGCTCGTTGCGGGACTTAACCCAACATCTCACGACACGAGCTGACGACAGCCATGCAGCACCTATATTAAAGGCTCTTGCGAGCTAGCGTATCTCTATACTATCCCTCTAACAATTCAAATCCAGGTAAGATTTTTCGCGTATCATCGAATTAAACCACATGCTCCACCACTTGTGCGGGGACCCGTCAATTTCTTTGAGTTTCACTCTTGCGAGCATACTCCTCAGGCGGTACACTTAATACGTTAGCTTCGGCACTTGCACTTCTGTGCAACCACCTAGTGTACAACGTTTACGGCTAGGACTACCAGGGTATCTAAGCCTGTTTGCTCCCCTAGCTTTCGTGATTGAGCGTCAGAAATTGCCCAGACGACTGCCTTCGCTATAGGTGTTCCTCTCGATATCTAAACATTCCACCGTTACACCGAGAATTCCATCGTCCCCTACAATACTCTAGAACTACAGTATCCGAGGCGTTCCCGAAGTTGAGCTTCGGTCTTTCACCTTAGACTTATAGTTCCGCCTACTCACCCTTTACGCCCAGTAAATCCGAGCAACGTTTGTCTCCTACGTATTACCGCGGCTGCTGGCACGTAGTTAGCCGAGACTTACATTATCTACTGTCATTCATTCTTCGATAATTTCTAAAGTTTACAACCCTAAGGCCTTCATCCTTTACGCGATGTCGCTCCATCAGACTTTCGTCCATTGTGGAAGATTCTCAGCTGCTGCCTCCCGTAGGAGTCTGGGCCGTATCTCAGTCCCAATGTGGCCGGTCACCCTCTCAGGTCGGCTACCCATCGTTGCCTTGGTAGGCTATTACCCTACCAACTAGCTAATGGGCCGCAGGCTCATCGTAAAGCGGAATCCTTTCCTCTACGCTTCTTGTGAAGCAAGAGTATATGCGGTATTAGCTTCTGTTTCCAAAAGTTGTCCCCCTCTTTACGGCAGATTACCTACGTGTTACTCACCAGTTCGCCGCTAACTTATTCAGTTACCCAAATAAATTCGCTCGACTTGCATGCTTAAGACGCATCGCCAACGTTCGCTCTGAGCCAGAATCAAACTCTCCATACTCAGTTTTTATTCTTTTTTAAATTACCCTAAACGGGTAATGATTTACTAAACAAAGAAATTGTTGTTAATTTTTCAATTAAGGTCATTTTTTTGGTAGATTAAATCTACCAACACAAATTGTGTGTGTTTTTCCTAAATTGGCTTCTGCTATTCACATTTCAAAGAACTTTAGTTAGTTGATTTCTTTTTTTTCTTTCTCATCAACTGTTTAATCATTATAGCACGAGCCAGAATAATTACAATAGCTTTATGCCGTAACTTTGCTTTCAAAAGTGAATTTATGTTAATATTAATGTATACATAATACATTTTGTACATATTAATACTTTTTTGAAAATCTAAATCTCAAATTATTATCAAATAATTGAATTTTAAGAGAATTTATCATGAAAATTTCCAGAATACCGAATAATAACTATAGATAGAATACACCATATATAACATGCTTGATTTTATAGATAAAATAAGTTACTATGATATATATTGATACTTCTTATAAATGTATAAAAAGGTGGTTAGAATTTTGGAAACAATGTTAGATATAATAATTGAAGATGAAATAGTAAATCATACCAGACTAGAGAAAGATATGTTTTTATCACTTGCAGAAACTGTTGTGCTTCTTCCTAAACAACTAACAAGTTATAAAGAGTGGAAAAAACTCTCGTCAAGTGCTAAAGAAATATATAGAGCATTATTAGCTAATTATAACTATGAAACAGGGATATCTCAAATTACACATGCTCAAATATTAAATGAAGCTGGTATTGGTGGAAATGCTACTATTGTCAAATCATTAAACTCTTTAGAAGAAAGCGCATATATAGTAAGAGTTGGATATAAAACGAAAAACCACTGCTATCTTATGCCGTATCAAGAGACTTTTTACTCGGAAATTATAGGAACTGAAGCTAGAGACTTCTTAACTCACTATAAAGTAATCAAAAAGAATAAAAAATCTGAGGTTGATAACAAAACTCCTCATAAACTATTTTTCAAAGCATGTTATAATTTAATAAATCTAGGTGTTGAAAATCCTGATAAAATAATTGAGAAATATTCTGATAATGGAAATATACTAAGAATAGTTCTTTCTATGTGTGATACCGCTTACATAGCAAAGAAACATAGTCTTATAACCGATATTGATTTTGCTGAATACTTAAAAGAATGTCTAAAAAAAGATAATATATCAGAACAAATCTTTGACAGTGAAACAATGAGTAAAGTAAAATCGATATTAAGAAAAAACAAAGAAGCTGTTGTAGAAAAATATTGATATTTTAATTACAGATAAAATAATTACAGAAACTAACAAAAAAAACTAATATAATAGAGTAATAAATATGGCTATAAAAAAAACTACTGATAAAACAACAAATATAAAAAAAGATGAACTAGAATCTAAAGTAAGTGAAAAACCTTCTGATATAGAAAAAAAACCTATAGAAGATTCGAGTGCAACAAAAAATAAAACTACATTGAAAAGATCATCAGTAGTAAAAAAAGAAGTTACACCAATAAGTATAGACAGCTCACTAATTTCTAAAAAGAGAGAGCCTAGAAAAACTGTTGAAAAAGTAGAAAATAAAACTACGCCGATAAAAGAAAGGCCTTCTGTCGCTTTGCTTAGAGAAGCATTGAAATCTGCTAAAACAAAGTCTGAAACAGATGGTGTTGCTACTAAAACTTTGTCTAAAAAGTATAGTCTTTCACCTAAAGAAGAGACTGTTGCAAAAAAAGAAGAAAAAATAGTAGAAAGCAAAGAAGAGAAAGTAATAGAAAAAACTGATGATAAAATAAAAGCTGATAGTGTAAAAAAAGCTACATATAGTAAAAAAGACTTAATGAAGCCTAAAAATGTGAAAGCTACTCCAGTTATTTTAGATGAAAATACTGTAAAAGAAGAAATTAAAGAAGAAGTAAAAGAAGATAAACCTATTAATATTGTAGCATCTGATGATTTAAGTGAGATAACAAAGAATCAGGCTATCGAAGAAGAGAAAAAAGAAAAAGAAGAAATTAAATTTAATGAATCTAAAAATGCTCTTTTAGATATGATGAATAAAAATAAATCTGATGTCGACAAAACAAAAGACAGTCCTCAAAGCGACAATGAAAAAGAACTATTAAGACAAATTGAATTAAAATCTAAAGCAATACCTCTAGAAAACTTAAAAACAAATACTCCAGTACAACCTTATGTATATAAACCTATGAGAGCAGAAAAAAAGTCGAAAAAGCCTTTTTTGGTAATTATAGGTATTTTAGCTGTAATACTTGGAGGAACTTTCACGGCTTTTCAGTTTATAAATAAAGATGACTACAATAAAGAAGTTATTGTGGATAATGTTATAGTCGATGATGATGCTCTCACAAACGAGACTAAAAAAAGCACTGAAGATGATTTATATGCTTTTACTGAGAATAATTTTATATCTAATGATACTGAAACTGCTATTGAAGAAAATATAGAAGTAAGTAATGAAAATCAAATTACTACCCCTATTGATGTAATAGAACCTGAAAAAGTTGAAGTTATAGAAGAGCCTATAGTCGAACAGCCGATAGTTGAAGAACCTAAAAAAGAAGTAATAACTAACATATTAGAAGAAGCACCAGAAGCTCCGACTCCTCCAGTCGCTCCAACATTTGTAGCACCTAGCTATGAAAACACATTAAGCACTCAAGCTAATCAGAAAGTATATATAGTGAAATGGCAAGATACAATGCAATCTATAGCGTTAAAAGAGCTTGGTGATGCCAACAGATGGCCTACAATATATAGCATGAACAAAAATATTCTAAGAACTCCAGACCGTTTTAATTTTGGAGACCAGCTTAATTTACCAAGCAATTCTAAGGCTATCACAGAGATGACTCAAGATGAAAAAAATTCTTTGTATAATGATTATATGATAACCATTGAAGCATATAAAAACGCAGGTAAAAATAATTTAGCTAATGCCCTTCAAGCAGTGGCGAATACATTAAAATAGAGTATATAAAAAAGTGAGCAACAAAAAAATACTCGAATTTAATTGCTTATCATGCGGGCTATGCTGTAAAGAAGAAGGTGTAGTCATTATGACAGATGAGGATGTTATAAAAGCCTCAACTCTTTTAAATATAACTTCGATAGAGTTTATACATAAATACTTAAAACATCATGAAGACATTGGTTTATATATTGAAGTTTTAGAAGATAAACCCTGTGTATTCTTAAAAGATAATAAGTGCTTAATAAATGACAGCAAACCTGAACAATGTAGAACATTCCCATATTGGGAAGAATATGTCGATAAAAATGGAAATCTATTACGTAGAAAATTTGACAGACCTTGCCCCGGTGCTAAAAGTAAATAAGAAATAATTACATTCTTTGTTTGCGTATAATTAAAAATATAGAGCTAAGTACAATAAAAATCGCTATAAAAATTACAACAAATATTATAATACTCTTAAATCCGCCAACATAATAATTAACTTCATTCAATTCTTTATAACTTAGAGTGAGCGTGCTGTCATCTGACACCACATAATATCGAGCAATAAGCCTTGGTATCGACACTGCTCCAGTTTTTATAGGTTTAAGCTCATAGATAATACTATGAGTGAGTATTTTCATCTGCCCTTGTTTATCTTCTATAGTGGTTTCAATAGTTTTATTTAATATTTCAAAATCATTTATTTCTCTTTCATCTATCCCTTGAACTTTAAACTTATATAATTCACCTTCAAAAGTTATTGTATAATAAATTTTCGACCATTTATATAATTGATTTTTTTTGATATTCACATCACTATCAACCAAAACCATTGAATATAAATTCGATATAATAAAAAGATTAAATAGAGTAAAACAATAAAAGATATTCTTCATAGATTAACTATTACAATATAAAAATCAAAAAGTCAATAAACATGATAATTTATTGGTTATTTTTGAGAGTTTCTAGTAAAAGTTGAAAATCTTCAAAAACTTTCTCTTGTTCTTTTGAACTTCTCAAAATATAGGCTGGATGATAGGTGGCAATTACTGGTATATTTTTATAATGGTGAACAATGCCCCTCATTTTTCCATATGCGAGTTTTGAATCCAAGCTGACTAAATTACCAAAGCCATGTCTACCGAGTCCACATAAAACTTTTGGTTTTAGTAATTCAATTTGTTTTTCAAAATAAAATCGACAAGCCTCTTTTTCAGACGGAAGTGGATCTCTATTTTTAGGAGGACGACATTTTATGGCATTCATTATATATACCATATCTAAATTTAAATTATATTTCGAAAGCCAAGTATCGAGCAAACGTCCGCCACGTCCAACAAATGGCATTCCAGTTTTATCCTCTTCTGCACCCGGGGCTTCACCCACAAAAACTATTAATGGATTATGGCTTCCCTTTCCAAATACAGTTTTTATTCTGGTTTTAGCAAGTTCACATTTGTCGCAATTTTCAACAACTTTAGATATCGACTCTAATTCAGTATTTATAATTTTCATATCATTACAAGCTTTAATATTTTCACTTGACGACATATTTAAATTTTCTCTTTATTTTATAGATTAACGAATTTTATATATTTAAAAAAATAAAGGGCTTTGAAATTAACTTAAATAATAAATTAATAACAAAACCCTCAAATATAAAAATACTAACTCTAGTATCTAGTTTCGTAAGGAAGCAAAGCGATATTTCTTGAACGCTTAATCGACCTAGTAACCATTCTCTGATGTTTAGAACATGTACCAGTAAGACGTTTAGGTATAATTTTACCACTCTCTTTAACATAACGTCTTAAACTTTTTACATCTTTATAATCTACTACATCTAATTTATTTTTACAAAAATAACAAACCTTTCTTTTAAAGAATTTTTTTCTGTCTCCACCTTCTCTGCTATAAGGTTTACGTTCATATCTCGGTCTATCAGTTGGTCTAGTATCCGCTGGTCTAGCAGTCGCAGCATCAACTGGTTTATTTTCTACTACAGCAGGTGCAGCAGGACTTTCTGTCTTTACAATTTCTTCTGACATTTTATTATCTCCTATATCTTTATATCTAGTTTAAAATGGAACTTCATCATCATCTGAAAATGAAGATATATCAGGATTAGATGGGGCTTCATTTCCGCCACCACCACCATAGCTACTATTTCCATAATTGCTTGCTCCGCCAGAATTAGCAGAATAGTTGTTATCACCACCACCCGATGGAGCTCCATCTCTAGGTGAAAGGATTTGCATATTTTGCATAGTAATTCTGATTCTTGATTTTGAAGCACCTTCTTTATCAGTCCATCTGTCTTGTCTTAAAGAACCAGATATCGCGATTTGCTTGCCCTTTGTAAGCCATTTACTTACAGTCTCAGCCATTTTCCCGTATGCCACAACATCAAAAAAATTAACAGCCTTATCATTGTTTGGAATGAAATAATTATTAGCTATAGAAAATTCAACAACAGCATTTCCAGTGTTTAAATATTTAAGCACAGGATCCGCAGTTAGACGACCTATAACCGTAATACTATTTAAGTCAGTAGCCATATTTATTACCCTTAATTAGAAACAGATTCTTCTATTTTAGCTTCTACTACAACTTCTTCTTTTACTCTTTTATCTAAAACTTCTTCTAAACGTACTATAATGAATCTTAAAATATTAGTTTCATAACGAAGTTCTTTTTCAATTTGAACGATAGAATCCCCTTCACCTTTAAAGTGATAGAAGAAGAATTTACCCTGTGATACTCTAGATATTGGATATGCCAAACTATGGATACCAAAATCTTCCTCATGAAAAACCTCTGCTTTATAATTAGCAAGAATCTCTTTCACTTTTTCCTTAGCTGACTGATGTAACGCATCATTAATCTCCGTTACAACAAGAATTTCATATTCTCTCATTTTAACTCCTTGGACATACGGCTTTTTAAACTATAAAAAGCAAAGTCTACATTTATTTTTAACCATTTTATAATTAGAATAACTAAAAGTCAAGACAATATAATTATAATAAATCATAAAAAAAGTGCCATTTATGGAAAAAAATGTCAATATTCTATTAACTGTTTAGCAGATTATAGGTTTTTATTCTTGACAGAAAAAATATATTAAATTAATATATGTGAAAAATTAAGCAATGGAGTGACTTATGTTTAATATCAATTCTCTTATTTTAGAAGAAGAGCCATTAAATTTGTTTTTAGCAAAAGATGAATTAGATGATGATGATTTTGACGATGACGATTTTGATGATGATTTCGAAGATGATGATGACGATGACGACGACTTCGATGATGACGACGACTTCGATGACGATGATGACTTCGATGACGACGACTTCGACGATGATGATGATGACGACGACTTTGATGACGATGATGATGATGATGACGACTTCGATGATGATGACTTCGATGACGACGATGATGATGATGACGAAATCTAAATCATGATAAATAAATTGTTAGCAAAAAGAACAAAACAAATAGACTCGTCTGGAATAAGAAAAGTATTTAATTTGGCAGCTCAAATGGAAAATCCAATAAATTTATCCATTGGGCAGCCAGATTTTGATTTGCCTGAATGCGTATCAACTGATATGATTAATGCCATTAAAACTGGCCACACAAAGTATACTCTTACTCAAGGTACAGAAACTTTGAGGAGAAATATAATTAAAAAATATTATGGGGATAAATACTCCATGGATGAAATAATTATAACATCTGGTGTGTCAGGCGGAATACTACTTGCTTATTTGACGATTCTAGATGAAGGTGATGGGGTTATGCTTTTTGACCCTTATTTTGTTATGTATAAACAGCTCGCTACATTTGTGGGGGCTAGTGTAAGTTTGGTTGATACATATCCTGACTTCACTATAACAAAAGAGGCATTAGAGAAAGCATATAATGATAAAATAAAAATCATAATGTTGAACTCTCCATCTAACCCTACAGGTATAGTATATTCGGAAAATGAAATAAAGATAGTTGCCGAATTTGCCAAAAAACATAATTTGCTTGTTGTTTCAGATGAGATTTACGATTGTTTCTCATATGACTCTCAAAATATTAGTATAGCTAATTATTACGATTATGTTATAATACTTAACGGGTTTTCTAAAAAATTTGCTTTAACAGGTGAACGAGTAGGATATGCCATAGGCCCTAAAGAAATTATCGACGAGATGATTAAAATACAGCAGTATACATTTGTATGTGCTCCAGCTAGCGCTCAAAAGTCTTTAGAAAACAATCTAGACTACGATTTCAAGCCCATTATGGAACAGTATAAACGTAAACGAGATATGGTCTATGAGGGTTTAAGAGATGTTACCCACTTCACTAAACCTTTAGGTGCTTTTTATGCATTTCCAATTCTTAAAGATAATCGAAATGCATCCGAGTTTGTTGAGATAGCGATAAAAAATAGAGTACTCATAATTCCAGGCAATATTTTTTCTCAATATGATACAGCTATCAGAATATCTTTTGCTCAAAATGATGACGTTTTGAAAGAAGGTATAAATATATTAAAGTCTTTACTTAAAGGCTAAGAGGATTATATGTCAGAGAATAACAACAGTAGTAGCAGCAACAGTAGCGGTGGTGAAGGTAGCGACAAAAGAAAAAGTTACGGCAATAGAAGTGGTGGTAGTGGCGGCGGTAATAGAACTGGTGGTTCTAGCTACGGCAATAGAAGTGGTGGTAGCGGCGGTGGTAATAGAACTGGTGGTTCTAGCTATGGCAACAGAAGCGGTGGGTCTAGTAGCGGCGGTGGTAGTTATGGTAACAGAAGCAGCGGCTCTAGTGAAGGCGGTTCTAGTTATGGTAACAGAAGTGGTGGGTCTAGCAGCGGTGGTGGTTATGGTAACAGAAG
>CAMQVF010000041.1 GCA_947038115.1 uncultured Spirochaetia bacterium | reverse complement strand
ACTATGGAAATAGCGACAGGCTCGACTCTAAACAGTATACATGCTTATGCATTTACTGGAACAACTGTTACAGCGAATATTACAGTTACTACTTCTACTGCAAATAAAAGTGATGGTAAATTTGGAGCTTGGACATTTGCGGATGTTATTGGAAAATAAAAATTAATAATTCGAATGGGTGCTTTTAATTAAGTGCCCTTTTTTTGCTGTAAAAATTAATTAAGAATGCGGGTGACATTTGTTATAAACGTCAAACAAGCGATTATTTGTAACATGAGTATATCTTTGAGTTGTGGATATACTCTCATGTCCCAATAGCTCTTGAATACCTCGAATCTCCGCATCATTGCTAAGTAAATGAGTGGCAAATGTATGCCTCACTGTATGTGGAGAAAAATCTATATTGAGATTGCTATTTTGAATGAGGCGTTTCATCGAATCTCTAACCCCTCTATCGCTCATCTTATTTCCAAATCTATTAATAAAAAGACTGTTATGACTATTTAAATTTTCGCTCATAATCTTTTCTCTTTTTAGCATATACATATCCCAGTCGGTAAATATTATTTTCAAAAGTGGAATCTCACGCATCTTGCCACCCTTTCCAGTAATTCTCACAACTTCAGAATCTTTATTAATCATCTTTGTAGTTATCGAAACAAGTTCTGAAACTCTAAGCCCCATCGCATACATAAACAAAAACATAATTTTATCTCTAAATAAAGTGAAATCGCCTTTGTCATCAATATTCAAAACTTTATCGACTTCAGAAAGTGTAAGAAAACCGACAATTTTTTCTTCTCTTTTAGGGCTCGACATATTTATAACCGCATCTTTATCTGACATCTCATTTCTAAGTAAATATTTATAAAACTTTTTTATTGATGACAAATGTCTTGAAAGTGTAGAATTTGTAAGGCTTCTTTTTTTTAGCGTATCCAAATATTCTCGAACAGTAGACTGATCAGCATTCATAAATATATAATCTTTATTATTAATAAATGCTATATACTCTCGTAAGTCTTTATTATAACTATTTATAGTATGAGCAGCATAGCCCAAGTTTTCTAAATAATCACAAAATTTATTTAATATTACATTAACTTCACTATTTTTTATAAATCTAGACTCAATTATACTCATTTAATACTTTATTCTCCAAACTAATTTTAAAAACTTATAAATAGAATTATCGAATAAAGAGTTATATAGTTTATCTAGTATGTTAACTAGAGTTAATTTAAAGTGATTTTTAATGCTATTATATTAGAATAGAGAGAATATCTTTTTAAGATTGAATAATTCGTAAAATATGTTATATTAATAAAATAATTTACATTGGGGGAATTGTGCTTAAAAAAATTATTCTTTGTTTTATTTTTACAATAATTACAACAAGCCTATATGGGCAAGTCAATAGATGGGGAGTTCAAGCATCTTTTTTGGTGCAAAATAATGGACTTAGAGAACTTACAACTATAACATCAAATGGAACTTTATATTCTCGTCAGTTCAACTTAGCTGATGTCGCAAATAGCAATGCGAGTTTGGGGCTATCGATAGGGGGTTCTTTTGACAGAACTTTCAAAAATGGTGCCATGTTTCGATTACAATCAGCCATTGAGACGACAGGTAATTTTTTATGGACAACTGATATTGGTACTGGTATTCGTATACCGACAAGGCTCGCTAAAAAACATTACTTAAGTGTGGAAGTATATTTTTCTTTTGCTCAAAGTTTTGGTTCTTTAGATAGAATTGGTGTTGGTTTTCCAGAAGATGAAGCTAGCAGAGGATTTTACTTGGCTCTATTTGGAATTAAAACAAGAGTAGCTTATGAATTTCCTTTAAGTAAAAATTACTTTATATCTCCATTTGTATCTTATGTCGCCTATCCTTGGAAGGCAGCTGCAGGTGGTGCTAATGGACAGAGTAATGTCTTCTTAAATGGTGTCAATACTGGAGCTGTACTCGATGGCTTTTATATTGGTCTTGAATTTGGCTCTAAATTCTAAAAATAAGGATTTACAATAATGAAAATATTAAACAATAAAAAAAATATATTATGTCTTAGCTTAGCTTTGACATTTTTGGTATTATCTTGCAGTAATAAGCAATTATCTCCAAGCGATTTATCGCTCACTGCAAATAATGCATCTCTAAATGAGAGTTTAGAATCGAAAAATAGAAGATTACCATTTTGGGGTGTCGACTTAAAAGGCTTTCAAGTTTTAGATCATGACTCAAATGGGGTTGGAGCTACAGCTGAAGACCATGCAAAAGCAAGAATTATGACGGCAACTTCTAAAAAGCGTATGCTTGATATACTAGATGTTATACGTTTTGTTATTAATACACCAGAATTTGAAGAAGAAATGTTATCAAGCAATAGAAAATTTCGATCAGCTAGAACTACCAAAGGCCCAGTGGGTGCTATCAAAAAAAATGATTATTATGATAACAAGAGAGTTTTTGAAACCTTACAAAATGTTAAGTACAAAATTACTATAAGCAAACAGAAACTAAGTTTAAGTGCTGCCGCTGTGGCTAGTGTAGCAAATGAGCATTTATATCTTTATCCAGCAGATAATAAATTATATAAAAGAGAAAATATGTTTATCGCATTGCCTAATAGAGATAATTGGGACGGTGGTGGATATTTAAATACAGCATATATGGGTGGTGTTGTGTTACATGAAATTGTTCATAACCTAGGCTATACTCATGGTGCGAGTTCACATGACACTGTCTATGGTGTTCAAGATGTATTCTTAAAAGTCTATAATAATAAAGAATGGCAGGCAAAATATAAAACTAAATTAAGCCAATTCACACCTTATTATTCTATTTTACATGAAGATCAACTTACATTTGATACATTAGCACCTACTCCTAAAAGTCAAAAAAATATTAATGAACAAATAGTTGAAAACCATTCAGAATATGCATGTCAATTAAATGTAGACGGAACGTATAATCTAATAAAAAAATAGATAACATATTTTTCTATTATTACGATAGTGTTACAAACAACTTTTAGGATTTTAATACTATGATGTTTACAGATACTAGTTATGCAAAAACTATGGGTATAGCTAAAAAGCTACTTAATACATACGCCATTCGATCTGAGGTAATTGCGGACAACATCGCCAATGTCTCTACTCCTAATTTCAAGAGAAGTGATGTTACGTTTGAGTATGAGCTTAATAGAGCATTAGAAAGCAATAAAAATAATGCTAATTATATTCAAACTAAAATGACTGATTCACGACATATTCCTTTCGATATACCAAAGGACTATAAAAAAGTTAGCCCAAATATTATTGTCGATTATGATACTAGCTATAGAAATGATAAAAATAATATTGATATAGATAAAGAAATGGCTGAAGAAGCTAAAAATACTATGCGTTATCAGTTGTTTTCACAAATAGTAAATTCTCAATATAAGCAAATTAGAAAAGCTATTGGTGTTGGTTAGATTTTTTTTAGGAGATAAATAATATGGGAATATTTTCAATAATAAATACATCGGGTAGCGGGCTTACAGCACAAAGAGCAAGACTTGATGTTATTGCAGACAATATCGCAAATGTAAATACAACAAGAACTACTGATGGTGGTGCTTTTAGAAGAAGCAGAGTAATTTTTAAACCTATTGATGATAGCAATAAATATAAAAGCCATTTTTTACCAGACGCTTTAAGTCCTCAAGTTGGTGAAGGTGTAAGAGTTTTTAGTATCGAAAAAGATATGGAAACCCCTACTCGATTTCTTTATGACCCTTCACATCCTGATGCTCTTAAGTATGGCGAGAAGGCAGGATATGTCGAAATGCCTAATGTTAACCCTGTGGTTGAAATGGTTGACATGATGGAGGCGTCTCGTGCTTATGAGGCTAATGCCACAATGATACAATCGGCAAAAAATATGTTTAATAGTGCTTTAAGTATTATCCGATACTAATTAGAAGACAAGTAAACATAATTAAAAATTAAGGGAGTAAATAAAATGCTTACACAAAATAGTATAATAGAAGGGCAAGGTTATAAATTTTCCCTTAAGACAACTAATCCTATGCATTATAGTTCAGGTATATCAGCAAATAGAGCACCTCAAGAGGGTGATATTATATCTAAATTTGGTACTATGTTTAAAATGGCTATCGACTCTGTTAATGATAAACAGGTTAAAGCTGATGGTTTAATTATTGAAGCAGGTACTAACCCAGACCAAGTTGATGTGGCTGACGTGATGAACTCGATTGCTGAAGCTGAACTTTCTTTAAGTATGACTAAAGCTGTAGTTGACAGAGCTATTCGTGCTTATCAAGAAATTAGTACAATGAGATAGTAATTAAATAAATCATATATAAAAAAAGAGAGTCTATGAAAATTAGGCTCTTTTTTGTATCATCATAATTATAGTTAGAATTCAATAAATAATTATCTTTTTTTCTCTTTCATACAAATTACTCTAGCACCATCAGCACCTAGCGGAGCAGGGGCTAAATAAGAATGATCAATATATTCAATCCCTTCTGTAACAACATATGACTCAACTAAATCTTTAAGCACAGCCACCCCACCCTTGCTTCCATAGCCTTGACCGTGAACAACTAGGATATATCTAATTCCCGCATGATACGCTTGCTTTACAAAGCTTTTTAATTCACGTAATGCTGGCTCACGAGTAAGCCCATGTAAGTCGAGTTTGTGTTTATTTGGAATTGAAAGTTTATGTGGTTTAACTTTCTTTTTGCTTCTTTCAGGTTTATAATTAGAATCGATGCTATCTTTGTTATAATTAGTAAAATCAAAACTATTTATACTATCTAAAAATAACTTCTCATCATCGAGTGAACATTCGATATTAATTTCAGCTTCTTTTTTTTGAGTTATATGTAAATCTATTTTTTTTATATGATTAGACATATCATCTTCTATAGAAAGACTGCTTTTATTATTATGGTTAAAAGTATTATTTTTATTAGCCGTACCTATATCTAAAGGAAAGTAACCATGTTCTAAATAATATTTAAATAGGGCTCTATCTTTTTGATCATTAGATTCGGAACTCATAAAAAATTTAAGAGCTTAGTTTTTTTAAAAACTCAGCATTATCCTTTGTACTTTTCATTTTATCGGTAATTTTTTCCATGATATCCGACTCATCCATATCTTGAATAGATTTTCTTAAAAGCCACATTTTAGATATCTCTTCTTCTGAAAGGAGTAAATCTTCACGACGAGTCGATGAATTATTAATACTAATCGCAGGATACAATCTTCTATTGGCAAGTTTTCTATCCAATTGAAGTTCCATATTACCAGTACCCTTAAACTCTTCATAAATATAATCATCCATACGGCTACCAGTATCAACCAAAGCCGTAGCAATTATAGTAAGTGAACCACCGAATTCTATATTACGAGCAGCTCCAAAGAATTTTTTAGGCTTGTGTAAAGCATTCGAATCGATACCACCAGTAAGAATTTTACCACTAGCAGGTACAACCAAGTTATAAGCACGAGCCAAACGAGTAATAGAATCAAGCATAATAACAACATCATGCCCAAGCTCAACCAATCTCTTAGCCTTCTCTAAAACCATATCAGCTACCTGCACATGCTTTTCAGGAGGCTCATCAAAAGTCGATGCAATAACTTCAGCACCATAAACATTTCTTTGCATATCAGTAACTTCTTCAGGTCGCTCATCAATAAGCAATATAAAAAGTTTAATATCTGGATACTTTGTACAAATGGCATTAGCTACTTCTTGAAGAATCATTGTCTTTCCAGCTTTCGGTGGTGAAACAATTAAACCTCTTTGACCTTTTCCTATAGGAGAAACTAAATTAATTATACGAGTACAAATTTTCATCGGCTCAAATTCTAAATCAATTTTTTCATTTGGAAATATAGGAGTGAGTTTTTCAAATACTGCTCTATTATTCAAATTTTCAGGATTACTTTCATTAACCTCTTCAATTCTTAAAAGAGCAAAAAACTTTTCGTTATCTTTAGGTGGACGAACCTCACCTCGTACAACATCCCCAGTTCTAAGCCTAAATAATCTAATTTGAGTGGGAGAGATATAAATATCATCTTGACCCGCCAAATAATTTGTATTTTTACTTCTCAAAAATCCAAAGCCGTCACCTAAAATCTCAAGAGTTCCTGATGCTATAACCTTTCCACCTGATGATATTTGAGTTCTTAAAATAGAATGCATCATATCTTGGCGTCTTAAATTAGCTTCAACTCTAACGCTATATTTCTTTGCTACACCCGTAAGTTCATCAAATGTAAGTTTGCTTAATTCTGTTATATAAAGAGTCTTAGGCAATTCTGAATCATCAAATGAAATTTTATTACTTTCAACTTCATTTACAGGCGAATCATTATAAGAATAAGGCTTTTTTACTTTACTTTTGATAACATTTTTTTTCACACTAAGAGGTTTAACTGTCTTCTTTTTCTGAATAACCATAGTCGAACGTTTATCAGATTCCTCTAACTGTTGATTTTCTTTTTCATAGCTCATTAGAGCCCCCATAGTTTAAGAATTTAGCACATACTCTTCCAGTTTCAAGGAAGAGTATCACTTATTTTTTATAGCTTTTATATTGATTTACTTGTTAATTAGATTAAATTATTTTGAATTTTTATAAAGTTTATTTATTTTTGAGTTACATTTACATCAGCTTCACAAAGCATAACAATACACATGTTAGCTGAATCCCCAAATCTTTTATAAGTAAGAAGTCTTCTCACATAACCACCATTTCTTTCTTTATATCTAGGTGCGATATCGTTGAAAAGTTTACTTAGAACTTTTTTATCTTTAATATGCCTGCCAACTAATCTTATACTATGTAAATCATTTTTTTTAGATCTATGTATTATACTATCAGCTAAACCTTTAAGCTCTCTACCTTTTTCTTTAGTAGTCTCCACTTTTTCATGTTTAAAAAGAGAAGTAAGCATATTATTAAACATAGCTATTCTGTGTGCTCTAGTTTTATTGAATTTTTTAACCGTTACTCTATGTCTCATTTTAATATCCTTCTTTTATTATGATTTCATTCCGAGATTAGCGCCTAATTCGGCAAGTTTTTCTTTAATCTCTTCTAGTATCATCTCATTAGAATCTTTTAATCTCAAAATATCTTGCTCTGTTCTTAAAGCCAATTTATCCAAAGTCTTCAAATCTGACGCTACAAGAAAATTAGCAGTTCTTACAGAGAATTCAAGTTCTTCTACATTCTTAGATCTCAATGAATCTAAAATAGAATCTTTAGACGACTCCACTTTAACAGAATCTTCAACATCCATTTCTTCAGGCATCAAGAAACAAGCTAAATTATCACGCAATATTTTAGTAGCGTATGACAAAGCTCTATCAGGAGCAATATTGCCCTTAGTTTCTATCTCTAAAGTAAGTTTACCATAATCAGTTCGCTGTCCTACTCTTATGTCACTTACGTCATATTTAACGCTTAAAATTGGAGAAAAAACTGTGTCAAGACCTATAGCACTAATATCTTCCATATTGTCAACATTAGCAGCTGCATATCCATACCCACATTCAATTTGTATATCCATTTCAAGAGTATAGCCATCTTCAATTGTTGCTATATGATGATCAGGATTATATACTTTAACCTCACTATCTGCTAAAGCTAAATCACTTGCAGTTAATATCGAAGGCCCTTTTTTAGAGACATGAATTACTTTATCCACTAAATGATCTGCTAAAGATACCGTAACACCTTTAAGATGCATCATAACGACTATAGTATCTTCTTTCACACCCGACATATTAGCAAATTCATTACTAACACCCTCAATCCTGATAGCTGAAATTGCATATCCAGGGATTGAAGAAAGTAAAACACGTCTTAAAGCGACACCTACAGTAGTAGCATAACCACGTTCAAACGGCTGTGCTATAAACTTTCCATAAGTTGGGGTAAGATCTTCCGATTTAAATGTTACCTTATTAGGTTGCTTAATATTCTCTAGTATTTGTTTTAGTGCTACCATTTCTTTGTGACCCCTTTAAACTCTACTTAGAGTAGTATTCAATAATAAGCTGTTCATTAATTTGATATTCGACATGCTCACGAATAGGAACTGTTACCACTTCCCCTTTTTTCGCTGCAAGCTCTAGCCATGCAGGAACATACTCAGCTTTCATATCTTCAGTTACTTCTTTAACATGCCCTATACCTTCGCCACGCAAAGTCAAAGTAATTACATCTTTAACTTTACCCTTATATGAAGGAACAGTCATTTTTCTGCCATTAACAGCAATAAAACCATGATTAATAAATTGTCTAGCTTGAGCTCTACTTTTAGCAAAACCTAATCTATAAACAATATTATCCAAACGTAACTCTAATAAACGAAGTAAATTATCGCCAGCAACGCCACGTAAACGAATAGCTTCATGATAATATTTTCTAAATTGCTTTTCTAAAATACCATAAATACGCTTAACTTTTTGTTTTTCACGCATCTGAACACCATATTCACTAAGCTGTTTCATTCTTCTATTAGAAATACCAGGTACATCTCTTTTTTTAGTTATAGCACATTTCGCAGTAAGACATCTGTCGCCTTTAAGCATAAGTTTCATACGTTCACGACGGCATAATCTGCAACTTGCATCTGTATATCTTGCCATATCAATAATCTCCTATTATATCCTTCTTCTCTTTTCAGGTCTACAGCCGTTATGAGGCATAGGTGTGACATCTTTAATAAGTTTCACTTTTAAACCAGCACCTTCAATAGCACGTATAGAACTTTCTCTACCCATACCAGGCCCTTTAACGTGAACTTCTACTTCACGAACACCCATTTCATAAGCTTTTTTAGAAGCCTTCTCGCTTGCTACTTGTGCGGCAAACGGAGTCGATTTCCTGCTGCTCTTATAATCACCACCCAGACCAGAGCTTGCCCAAGAGAGAGTATCACCATTTCTATCTGTAATAGTTATGATAGTATTATTGAAACTTGCTTTTATATGAACAATTCCAAAAGCCTCGACTTTTCTGTCTCTTTTTTGCTTTTTGTCCTTCAATGATTTTTTATTAGCTTTTCCTGTAGCCAAAATACACCCCCATTAGTTATTTTTTACCCGGCGCTTTTTTCTTTCCAGCAACCGCTTTTCGTGATCCGCCACCACGAACACTTCGAGAATTTGTCTTAGTACGTTGTCCACGAGCAGGCAATTTCCTAATGTGACGCATTCCTCTATAAGAGTGAATCTCTTTAAGACGTTTAATATTCATATGAATTTCAGTTCTTAAATCACCTTCAACCTTAGTAGTTGCCTCTATAGCATCTCTTAGAGCTGTAACTTGAACATCTGTAAGATCTTTAGCTTTTGTGGCATAGTCAATATTAGCTTTATCACATATAACATGTGCAAGCGAACGACCTATACCATATATAGCGGTAAGTGCTATTTCTATTCGCTTATTATTGGGTATTTCAACACCTACTAAACGTGCCATACTTATTTCTCCTTAAAACTACTTCTGTTTTTGTTTATGTCTAGGATTTTTTTTACAAATAACCCTAATTATACCTTTACGTCTCACAATTTGACAATCATTGCAACGCTTTTTAACTGAGCTTTTAACTTTCATTGTTTACTCCATTTTACTTGTAGCGGTAAATTATTCTACCCTTAGTTAAATCATAAGGTGACATTTCTACAGTTACTTTATCTCCAGGAAGTATACGAATAAAATTCATACGCATCTTTCCTGATATATGTGCTAATATTTTATGACCATTTTCTAATTCTACTTTAAAAGTAGCATTCGGCAATGGTTCTACAACTCTTCCTTCTACTTCAATTGTTTCTTTCTCTGCCATAAAATTTATCTCCGAGTCTTTGCTTTCTTCAAAAAGCCATCATAATTATGCATTTGAAGATGCGTTTCTATTTGTTTGATTAGCTCTACTGCCACACTAACGCTAATCATAACAGACGTTCCACCCATTAAATATATAAGAGAATTGGGTGTGCCCTTAAATGGTGCAAATACTGGGATTTTAGTCATTAAATCTGGAAATATTGCTATAGCCGCCAAAAATAATGAACCACCTATCGTTATTTTACCCAAAACATTCTTCAAGTATTCAGCTGTTTGCGTTCCCGGTCTATAGCCAGGTATAAAACCACCCGACCTTTTCAAATTATCCGCTATCTCTATTGGATTAAACTGAACAGACGTATAAACATATGCAAACATAATAACTAAAAGACAATAAAGAACTATATAAGCCCAACTGCCGTAAGTAAAAAATCCTAATATAACATCAAGCCAACCCCAAGAAACTCCTCTTGTAAGGCTTGCAATTTGTGATGGAATAGCTATTAATGCCGAAGCAAATATGATAGGAATAACTCCCGAAGGGTTAATCTTGAAAGGAATATGAGTCGATTGCGCCCCGTAAACCTTTCTACCTACAACACGCTTCGCATATTGAACTGGAATTCTTCTCTGCCCACTCTCTTCATAAACGACACAAAAGATAACAACAGCAAATATCATAAAGAATAACACAATAACTAATGAGTTTAGATATTCTGTATTTTTCATCTGAAACATATCATAAACACCAGCAGGTATTCTAGCTACAATTCCAGCGAATATTATCAAAGATATCCCGTTTCCAATTCCTCTTTCTGTTATCTGATCACCCAACCACATCAAAAACAAAGTTCCTGCTGTAGCTGTCAATGTTACTAAAAGAATAAAGCCAATTCCAGGTTCTAAATATATCATAGAACCGCCTTCAATACTCTGAATCCAACTAGCCATTGCTACCGATTGAACTATACACAAAACAAGTGTAAGATAACGAACATACTGGTTTATCTTTTTCCTTCCAGTCTCCCCTTCTCTTTGAAGTCTTTCTAAAGCAGGAAGAACAACAGTGAGTAATTGCATTATGATAGAAGCCGAAATATACGGCATAATACCAAGTGCTAAAATAGAAAACCTAAACAAAGAACCACCAGAAAACAAATCCATTATCGTAAGCAAACCGCCTTGCGTTCTAGACAAAAATGATAAAAGAGCTGAAGGATCTACGCCAGGAGTTGGAATATGACTTCCCACTCTGAAGACGACGACTGCAAGCACCGTAAATATTAATCTACGTCTAAGCTCAGCCACACGAAATATGTTAGATAAAATCTTTAACATTCAATATACCTTTTACGCTTGCTTTTTTTTCTTTTCTCTAAGCCATTTTTTACGTTCATTAATTATAACTTTACCGCCAGCAGCTTCTATTTTCTCTACTGCTTTTTTACTAGCCATATCAACTGTTATAGTAATAGCAGTTTTAACTTCACCCATTGATAACAATTTAATATAATTTTTTCTAGTAGGAAGAATACGCAAATCTACTAAAGCATCTCTAGAAATTTCCGATAAACCTAATGCATCCAAGTCTCCAACATTTACTATAGAAACATCTTTCTTAAAAGCACCATTAGTAAATCCAGATTTAGGAATTCTTCTCGCAAGTGAAGTCTGACCACCTTCGAAGCCTAGTCTTCTACTATAACCTGAACGAGATTGAGCTCCCTTGTTACCACGACCTGCAGTACAGCCCCAGCCAGAACCCGATCCACGACCAACACGTCGAATACCTCTACTAGAACCCTTAGGGGCGTTCAATATTTTACTATTTTCTTGTGACATGAAACCCTCTCTTATTTATACTCTACTTTCACTAAGTGAGAAACTTTATTAATCATCCCCGCAATTTGAGGAGTTAGATCATGCTCAACCACACGTCTTTTTTTCTTAAACCCAAGAGCTACTATTGTTCCTCTTTGAGATTTTTCATATCCCAATGGTGATTTAGTAAGAGTTATTATTGCTTTTTTATTCATTATTCTACCTTTCCATAAATCTGATCTACAGTAAGTCCTCTTTTAGCCGCTATATGCTGAACAGTTTTAAGACTTTTCAATCCCTCAAAAGTAGCTTTAGCTAAGTTCATAGGATTATTATTACCCAATGATTTAGAAAGTATATTCTTAACGCCAGCAAGCTCTAAAACCGCACGAGCAGGACCGCCAGCTATAACGCCAGTACCACGACTAGCAGGTTTTAAGATTATTTCACTACTTCTAAACAAACCAACCGTATTATGAGGAATAGTTTCGCCTTTTAAGTTTACTAAAATAATATTCTTTTTAGCTTGTTCTATAGCCTTTTTAATAGCGTCTGGAACTTCATTAGCTTTACCATAGCCTATACCAACACGACCTTTTTTATCGCCTAAAACCATAAGAGCTGAAAATCTAAATCTTCTTCCACCCTTCATAACTTTAGCTACTCTGTTTAAAGATATAAGCTTCTCTTCATAAGGGCTTTTTTCTTCTGTATTGTTGTATGTATTATTATATGCCACTCTAATACTCCTTAAAATTTCAGTCCAGATTCACGAGCCGCATCTGCCAAAGCCTTAACTTTACCATGATACATATAGCCGTTTCTATCAAAGACAACTTCAATTATATTTTTATCTTTAGCTCTTGTAGCTAACAACTTGCCAACTTCTTTAGCTGTCTCGACATTTTTACCACTCTTCAAACATTTCTCTTGAGAACTAGCTGAAGCAAGAGTAATACCTTTAGTATCATCAATTAATTGAGCCGATACATACTTAAGACTTCTAAATACAGTAAGCCTTGGGCGCGATGGAGTACCTTCCAATTTTATACGAATACTTCGCTTTCTACGAGCACGCTGAGACTTTATCTTATCTTGTAAACCCATATTTACTTCCCCTTATTTTGAAGCCTTTTTACTTTCTTTACGCTTAACACGTTCACCCTCAAACCTTACACCCTTGCCCTTATAAGGCTCAACAGGACGTTTCTTTTTAATAACCATTGCAATCTCGCCAACAGCTTCTTTATCATTACCTTCTATAGTTATCTTAGTATCTTTTTCAATTGTGATACTTATACCACTAGGTACATTCATCTTAATATCATTCGAAAAGCCTAACTGAAGAGTAAGAATATCGCCTTGGATGTTGGCACGGTAACCTGTACCTTCTAAAAGTAAAACTTTTTTATAGCCATTACTTACGCCTTCAACCATATTCGATATAAGTTTCCACACTAAACCAAGCTGTGCAGAATACTTTTTCTTATTACTTTTCAAAGCATCAGCATCTTCGCTTTTAATGCTAGGAGGACGAACAAAAACAGAATCGCCTTCTTGACTAATTAGTATATAATCAAAAAACTCTTTTGTCAACTCCCCTCTTTTACCTTTTACAGTAACCTTAGAGCCCTGAATATTTAGTTCAACACCGCTAGGTATTATTACTGGTTTATTTGCTAGTCTACTCATTTATATTACCCCTACCATACATAACATAAAACTTCGCCGCCAACTTTCGCTCTCAACGCGTTTTTGCCGCTTATAACACCCCTACTAGTAGAAATAATGGCTATTCCGAAACCATTCTTTACTTGTGGCATGCTATCAACAGATGTATAAGCACGTAATCCAGGAGTAGATACTCTCTTTAAACCCTCAATTACAGGTTTACCTTGGTAATATCTAAGTTCAATCTGAATACGAAAGAAATTCTTATCTTTTACATCTACTCTTTTGAAGTTATCAATATAACCTTCTTTCTTTAAAATTTCAAGTATATTTATCATTTTTTTTGAAAAAGGTATCGAAACATTGGCTTTTTTTGCCATACACCCATTTCTTATAACTGTTAAAGCATCTGCTATTGGATCATGAATACTCATTTGTAAGCCTCCTACCAGCTTGACTTTCTAACACCGGGAATTAATCCCTTGTTAGCAAGGTCTCTAAAACATATTCTACACATTTTGTATAATCTTATATAAGCACGGGGTCTTCCACATATAGGACATCTGTTATACTCTCTTGTCTTATATTTTTGTTTCTGCTCCGCCTTTACTCTTAAAGCTAAACGTGCCATTATTTACTCTCCTGAGTTTTAGGTGCATGACGAAATGGTAAACCAACACGTGAAAGTAATTCACGAGCAGAATTATCCTCGTCAGCCGTTGTAACTATTGTTATATTAAGCCCTTTAACTGAATCCGTTTTATCGAAACTTATTTCAGGGAAAATCGTGTGTTCTTTGATACCTAAATTATAATTGCCTCTTCCATCAAACCCACGTCTAGGAATCCCTTGAAAGTCACGAACACGAGGTAGCGCTATAAAAATTAAACGCTCAAGAAAATCATACATTCTCTCGCCTCTTAACGTAACCCTACAACCTATAGGCATGCCTTCTCTAAGTTTAAAGTTAGCTATAGATTTCTTGGCTCTAGTTATAACACCTCTTTGTCCAGCTATTTGGCTCAATTCTTCAAGAGCAGAGTCGGCATATTTTTTATCATTAACAGCCATACTAACACCCATATTTATGATCACTTTCTCCACTTTAGGAACAGCCATAATAGAAGATATACTAAGCTCTTTTAGCATAGCAGGTCTTATCTCTTTTTCATATCGCTCTTTTAATACTGACATATAAATCTCCCTACTTCTACTTATCAAGCACTTCGCCTGACTTCTTGTCAAAACGCTTAATAACACCGTCAACTATTTTACGACCAATACGAGTGATTTTTCCAGACTTTGAAACAAACATAACATTCGAGACGTTTATTGATGCTTCTTTTTCTATGATTCCACCCTTTGGATTCTCTTGGCTTTTAGGCATAGTCTTTTTTACAAGACGCACACCCTTAACAAAAACACGTCCTTTTTGTCTATCAATCGACAAAACTTCGCCACGAGTTCCTGCATTATCGCCAGTTATAACCTCGACGGTATCGCCTTTCTTAATTTTATATTTTCTGTCACTTAAGTCTATTTTCTTTTTCATTATATTACCTCTGGTGCCAAAGATACTATTTTCATAAAGCCTTTTTCTCTAAGCTCACGAGCAACAGGTCCGAATATACGCTTACCTCTTGGCTCTCTTTTATCATCAACGATAACAGCGGCATTCTCATCAAAACGAATATAAGAACCATCTTTTCTTCTTACTTCTTTTTTGACTCTAACGATAACGGCCTTTACTACTTTACCTTTTTCTATAGAACAAGTTGGAATTATTTCAGTAACAGAACAT
>CAMQVF010000040.1 GCA_947038115.1 uncultured Spirochaetia bacterium | reverse complement strand
CAACTACTTTATCTTCAACTACTTTATCTTCAACTACTTTATCTTCAACTACTTTATCTTCAACTACTTTTGCGATTTCTTCACCATTTATACTAGCAACGAGTTCGTTATAAGCCGTTTTTAAATCTTCATTTTTAATTACAGTATCAAATTCACCAGAATATTCTATTTCTCTTTTAGCATTCCATATCCTAAGTTTTATACTTTCTTCAGGCTCAGTATTTCTTTTTCTAAGTCTCTCTTTTATCTCTTCGAGAGAAGGGGGCATAATAAAAATATATTTAGCAACAAGTTCTCTTTTTTTTAGGAGTAAAGCACCTTGAACATCAATATCCAAAATGAGAATATTTCCATCAGTTAAAGGTTTATTTATTTCACTAGAAGAAGTTCCATAATAATTATCATGAACCAAAGCCCATTCGATGAAATCACCATTTATTATCATTTCATTAAATTGTTCTTTATCAATAAAATAATAATCCTTGCCGTCCACTTCATCCGACCTTTTAGTTCGAGTGGTATGAGAAATACAAAATTCAGCATTTTTATGTTCTGATACATATTTCTTTATTAATGTAGTTTTTCCTGCTGCTGACGGTGCCGTGATAATTATAATATTATTCATATGTTCTCTGATTATAGTTTTAATTATTTAATAAAAAATAGAATTAATTCATTTTAGCATAAAATAATAAAAACATCAAATTTTTTATTAAAATTAATACTGAATGTATATATAGCTATTGATTTTTTATCTTTTTTATAGTAGAATTAATCAATAATTAGGTTTATTTTGATGCGGACGTCGTATAACGGTTATTACCTTAGACTTCCAATCTAATGATGACGGTTCGATTCCGTTCGTCCGCTCCATTTTTTTCTAATTAGTCTCATCTTAATCAAGTTGAGAAAATATCATACTTTAATCTAGATAAAAAATTAGCTTTAGAATTTATAGCAATATAATAAAATCATTAAGTCTAGGTTGACTTTTTTAACTAGTGTAGTATAATTGACAAACCTAATTGGTGGCGTAGCCAAGTGGTAAGGCAGAAGTCTGCAAAACTTTTATTCATCGGTTCAAATCCGATCGCCACCTCATTTCTTAGTCTACTATTATATGAACGAAAAAAAACAAAAATCAAAACTTAAGTTAGTCTTTATATTTTTTATTATATTTTCTATTTTCATTTTTGCGAAAAATTTCAACCTATCTATATCAAATAAAATCGATCCTGAAACTTATACAAACAAAAGTAAAACCCCACGTGGAATAATATACGACTCAAAAATGCGTGAGCTTGCTATCAATATCCCCACATATACTATTTATCTTGATAAAGAAATTGTGTCTAATAGAAATGAAACAGTAACAATTAGTAATGTATCTGCAATTTATCAAACGCTACCTAATATATTAAATATTACTCCAAGTCAGTTAGAAAAAAAATTATCGAAAAATAGGCGAACAGTAATGATTGCCCAGAGCGTTGATATTAATACATATAATCAGATTTTAGAAGTTAAGTCGAAATATGGAATGCGTAGTGTTTATGGCGTTGAAACTTTTAAGAGATTTTATCCTTATTCTGATATATTTGGACATATAATAGGGTATATGAATAAAACAGAGACTGAAGGTTATACTGGGCTTGAAGCAACTTATGAGTCGATACTTTCTTCTGATAATGATAATCCTAGAAATATTATTTTAACTTTAGATAGAGATGTACAAACAATAGTTAGAAATGAATTATTAAAAACAGTGGCCGAGATGGCTGTACAGTCGGCAACGGTTATAATTAGTGATGTTAATACAGGTGCGATTTTGGCTAATTATTCATATCCTTCATTTGACCCTAACAACCCATTTATTTATGGCAATCATGAACGAATGGATAGAAGCATAAAAAGCACTGTATACCCGGGCTCGACCATGAAAACTTTTATCCTCACCGCAGCACTTGAAACAGGAGTAGCCACAATAGATGAAACGTTTAATTGTAAAGGCTATTATGACTATAGTGAACAGACAAGGGTTAGTTGTGATAGACCTCATGGAATAGTCAATGGTTTTGAAGATATATTAAAGTATAGTTGTAACTATGCTATTATTAGTATTGCAGAAAGAATTGACAAAAAATTTCTATACGATTATTTAAAACGTTTTGGTTTTGGAGATATTACTGGCGTTGGTCCTTATAAAGATGAATGGAGTGGAATATATCATCCATTAAGAAAATGGCATAATTATTCACGTGGATATTTAGCTATTGGTTATGACTTGTCAACGACTCCAATGCAAATAGCAGCCTCTTATCTTCCATTGTTTAATGGTGGTGTAAAAGTTCCTATGCATATTGTTGGGTCAATATATAATAATAATATACGTTATGATATGTCGGGTAAAGAGAAGCGTAAACAAATAATCGGCCCACAATATTCGCAAGTGGCAAAATATGTTCTTCAGCATGGAGTATCTTCTGGTTCAACTGGGGCAAAGGCTAATCTAGTTAATATTGATGTTGTTGGAAAAACTGGAACTGCCATCACAGAAGTAATTGTAAAAACTGAGGATGGTGGAGAGCGAATTGAGAAATATTATCAATCTTCATTTGTTGGCGGATTCCCTATGGAAGAGCCGAAGGTTTCTATTTTAGTTTTATTTGATGGCCCTGAGACTAGTAGCTATAGAGGTGGAGGTTCGCTTGCTGCTCCTTTATTTGCTAAAATAGCACTTCAAATTATTCCTTATCTTGGGCTTACTGATAATATAGTTTATACAATTAATACGAATGATTTTAAAACTTTAATACCTAGATATAATATTAGAGCTGAAGACACTATGCCTGATATACTTGGTGTGTCATTGCGTGATGCACTTAATATAATTTCACCTTCAGTATTAAAACATAATGCAAAAATAGCTATGCAAGGTGAGGGTTATATTACCGATTATTTGCCGAGAGCAGGGGAAGCTATAACTAATAATCAAGTATTTTATTTAAAACTTGAGCCTTAAAACATTAGATTAGATATTTTCTCGATATCTTTTTCATTATATCCTAAGCTTAAAAAGTAATTTTTTATACTGCCATGAGTTTCTATTATATAGTCTATAAATTTTTTCATATATTCTTTGTTACTAAAGAAAAAATGTTCTTCTACACCTTGAATGCTTTCTTGTTTTATTCTATCAATTTCTGGAATTAAATTTTGATAACTTTCACTATAATCTTCCAAAACAATATCTTCGTCAATATTATTTATAAGCATTAATAAAACTGCTATCATTCCTGTTCTATCTTTACCAGCGGTGCAGTGGAATAAAATGCCACCATATTCTGAACGTTCTAAAAATATGTCGAATATTTCTTTTATGTATTGTTGAGATTGCATTGCTACAAGTAAATAAAATGTAGATATAAGCCCGAGTTCAAGGTTATATTTTTTAGCTTCATTTAAGTCAACATCACCCATTGTTACATTGTAATATTTAACGTTTTTTATAACAGGGTCAGGGTTTATTCTAATTTCATCTTTACTTCTTAAATCGACTATTGTTTTTAGATTATGATTAATAAATGTATTTTTATCATTTTCAGTAATGTTATGTATTCCAGCGGCTCTTATAAACTTAGTATAAACCGTTGTTCGTTTATCTTTCGAAACATAGCCACCTAAATCTCTAACATTTATAGCATTTTCTAGCATATAGAGTCTGTTGTTGTTTGAAAAATTGAGCATAAAAAATCCTTATTTTGGCATATTCTTTTTAAGTTCTAAAAAATCTCTATCATTTGGAAATACTTCTAATGCCTCATTTGATATAAAATTGGCATTATTATATCTTTTCGCATTATATTCATTTACAGCATAATTATAATAAGCTACTTTTAAATTTCTTTTAAGCACTTTTCCATCAGCACCAATGTCTGTAATACCTTCTCGAAATGCTTGAATAGCCGAGGGGTAGTCTTTGGCATTCAAATAAAGTGTGCCTATTGTGTTATAATAATATATTTTATTTTGAGTTGTAATGCTATTATTGGGTGCGAATTTTTCTAATTGATTAAAATAACTCCAAGCATTTTCGTAGTTTCCATTTTTAATATAATCTACAGCTAAATTATTCATAGATGCGACTATATTCTTTGAAAAGAAATCGAAATCAGGAGCTAAATAATATCCCTTTTTATACATAGCTAAACCTTCAAGTGGATCATTAATTGATCTGCCAAGTAAAGATATTGAGTTAGCATAAAGTGAGGCAATAAGTGTAGCTACAGAGACATCAGTTCTATCTCTATAATTACTTTTTGGGACATAGACTATTCTTTGTATTGATTCTAATTGTTCAACTTGTCTCTCGCCCGGGTTATAGCCATAAGCAATTGTTGTTTCGACATCAATCTCTCTGCCGTCTTCTGTTATGATAGTAGAAAATGAATGATCTTTCGTCAGAACACCTTTAGCTTTAAATCCAAACTCTGTATAAAGCAAGTTGTATAGTATGCTTGAACTTAAGCAGTTATATTGCCCTCTGTCAAGCAAGTCTTGTGCGAGTGTAGCTTTAATAACATATTTACTTAATATTTGTTCTTGATAAAGCCATTTAAGTAAGGCTTCAGCAAATACTTCTGATCCTGCTGATACATATTGTGAAAGGTCTTCTTGTGCTTTTTGTCTTAAAATATTAAGTTTAGTTTTATATTCTAAAAAACTTTCTGTATCTGTAATACCTGAAGCAATAAGAAATGCGTCATAGTAGGACTCTAAGTCCATATTATTTTGTATAACTTTTCTAAAGAATTCAATTTCAACACCATTAAGCTCATGCTTTTGAAATGGTAATTTATCATAATCACTAGCCATTGAAATAGAAGATATTAAAGATATAAATAAAATGACTTGGTATATTAATCTCATTTGAGTAATTCCCCATTTTAAGAATTTATTTTTTAAACTGTACATGTTAATTATACAATATAAATAGTTAAAAGTACAAATTAATTTATTTTTATTTGAAAAAAAAGCCTTATTATTGTATTCTAATAGAGTTAGTATTTTAAAATTTTTAAGGATAGTTCTATTATGCATAATAATCTTTCAAAATCATATATACCGAAAGATATAGAAATTGATTTATATAATTTTTGGCAAGAGAATAATTTTTTTCATGCTGAAATAGACAAGAATAAAGAGCCATATACAATAGTGATTCCTCCGCCAAATGTTACGGGTGTTTTACATATGGGGCATGGACTCAACAATACACTTCAAGATATTTTAATTAGATATAATAGAATGCTTGGAAAACCAACTTTATGGGTTCCGGGTACTGACCATGCGGGTATTGCTACTCAAAATGTTGTTGAAAAAAGACTAAAAAAAGAGGGCAAAACTAAACATGATTTAGGTCGTGAAGATTTTGTGAAAATGATTTGGGATGTTAAAGATGAGCATCATAGTTTTATCACAAAGCAACTTAAGAGAATTGGATGTTCTTGTGATTGGGAGCGTGAAAGATTCACTCTTGATGAAGGTTTAAATAAGTCGGTGCGTGAGGTTTTTGTCGATTTGTACAATGATGGGCTTATATACAAAGGTAAGTATTTAATTAATTTTTGTACCAGTTGTGGAACTGCTTTGGCTAATGATGAAGTTGAGCATGAAGAAGTTAATGGTGCATTATATAATATTAAATATCAAATTGAAGGCACTAATGATTTTATAGAAGTTTCGACTAGCCGTCCAGAGACAATTTTTGCAGACGTTGCAATTGCTGTTAATCCACTGGATGAACGCTATAAACATTTAGATGAGAATACTGTAATAATATTACCTCTTGTTGGACGTAAACTTAAACTTGTTAAAGATAGTTATGTTGAAATAGATTTTGGTACTGGGGCATTAAAAATAACACCAGCACATGCTATTAATGATTTTAATATAGCACAAAAACATAATTTAGAAATAATAAATATTCTTAATACTGATGGCACTTTTAATGATAATGTACCTGAAAAATATCGAGGACGCACTGTCAAAGATGTTCGAGATACAATATCTGAAGATTTAGAAGCAATAGGTGCTTTTAATGGAAAGACAAATATTAAGCATCAAGTGGGGCATTGTTATCGATGTCATAATGCGATAGAGCCTTATTATAGTGATCAGTGGTTTGTTAAAATGAAACCATTGGCAGATATGGCTTATAAGGCAGTTGAAAGTGGCGAGATAAAACTTTATCCCGATAGATGGCTTGCTACATATAACCACTGGCTTACAGACATTAAAGACTGGTGTATCAGTCGACAGCTTTGGTGGGGGCATAGAATTCCTGTTTGGTATTGTGATGATTGTAATGAAATAATTGTTTCAAAAACAGATGTTATGGAATGTTCTAAATGTAATAGTAAAAATATTAGACAAGATGAAGATGTTCTTGATACTTGGTTTTCGTCATGGCTTTGGCCTTTTTCAACTTTGGGATGGCCTAATGAAACTGAAAATCTAGATTATTTTTATCCAACGGCAACACTTGTTACAGGTTATGATATTTTATTTTTCTGGGTGGCTCGTATGATTATGGCAGGTCTTTACTGCATGAAAAAAGTTCCTTTCAAAAATGTTTATTTAAATGGGCTTATCAGAGATAAACTTGGTCGTAAAATGTCTAAAAGTTTGGGCAATGGAATTGATCCTATAGAAATTATTGATGAACATGGTGCTGACGCTTTTAGATTTACATTATCTTTTATAACATCACTTGGCGGTCAAGATATTTGGCTTGATAGAGAGTTATTCAAAATGGGAGCTAAGTTTGCTAATAAAATATATAATAGTGCTAAGTTTATATTTTTCAATATAGAAGATAAAAATGATATATTGGATATTAATATTTGCATGGACAAACTTAATAATAAAGATAAATGGATAATTTCACGAATGCAAAACACTGTAACTTCGGTTAGAAATGCATTAGATGAATATCGTTTTGATGAGGCTTCACAGGCTATATATAAATTCTACTGGAATGAATTTTGTGATTGGTATCTTGAAATGGCGAAATTTGATTTAAGAAATGAAGATAAAAAACCTTCAACAATAGCCGTTTTAGTTTATATACTTAAAACTTCATGTGCAACACTTCATCCATTTATGCCATTCATCACCGAACAGATTTTTGAAAATATAAAAGATGAGAATGTAAAAGCATTAATGATTAGTGAATATCCTAAGGCAAATGAGAGTCTTATAAATTTAGAAATAGAAAAAGAATTCAATACTTGCATGGATATAATATCATTGGTACGTAATGCTCGTGCTTCATTTAATATTGCTTTGAATAAAAAACTTGATATTGCTATTCATTATTCTGATGCTTACATAAAAAAAGTATCTGAAGAATATAAAGATATAATTTCTAATGTGGCACTTATAAACGAATTTAAGATAGAAGAATTTAGTGCTGGAGCAATAGAGAAGGGTTCATTTATTCATGTTTTTGAAGGTGGAAAACTAGTTGTTAATCTTCATGGGATAGTTGATATCGAAGAAGAGAGAAAGCGTTTAACTAAAGAAAAAGCTAAATATGAATCTGATTTAAATGCTGTAAATAAAAAACTTCAAAATGAAAACTTTATAACTCGTGCAAATCCAGAGGCTATTGATACTGAAAAACGAAAGCAAAAAGAATTTACTGAAAAACTTAATGGGGTTTTAGAGATTTTATCTTCGCTATAAATATTTAAAAAAGTTAATCTTTTATTATATCTGCTTTATAAATTGTGGGTATAATAAAAGTTTTACTATTATCTGCCAATGTTCTTTTTTTATTTTTAATCTTAGCTTTGATAGTTATATTTCTACCTGAATATTGTTTGAAATCATCAAATAAACTATTATCAAAATAATATTCTTCGTTATTTTTTGTAAGAATAGTTAGTTGTGGAAAAATTACTGTGCCGACCATTCTGACTGAGCCTTCGATTTCTTTATATGGAGTGAAGATTAAAAATATTTGAAGTATTAAAAGAAAAGTTATAGCTTTTTTTATATTATTCATAATTTTTAAGGATATATTTTATCTTGTGAAAGATGAATATATTTATAATCACTTTTAATATCATTCACATTTTCAACTAAACTTATGTTATTACTAGACATGTTTCTAATCATTTTATCACTTTTTGGAATATTAATAATTATAGGTGTTGATTTGCTGTCGATATTTTTATTTAGTATCATCCATATTGAAGGTTTAATTTCTTTAATTTGTATATTTTGATTATACTTATTAACAGAGCTTAAATTTTGTGATGGATTAGCGACTAATACTGCAGACCCAGGGGGTAATGGAAGTGACATATCATTATTAAGTGTCATCGCCTTAGTTGATAATTTGATATTATCTTTATATCCTTCAAGGCTTAAAGAGTCTTGAGAATAATTAGCTTTAACCCAAGTTGAAAGAATATCATCCCAGTTATTTAGCCCAAGTTTATTTTTAGCAACTTCTTCAATCGATTTATAATTAAATGAATTTTTTGAAAATGCTATATCTTTTATTATAGATGAATTTTTACTATTTTGAATATAAAGCCAGTACATAAAAAGAGAAGCCGTTGCAGTGTCCTCTATTGTGCTGTCCCATTGATAAAAATAATTGCCAAGAGCTATACTTTGGTTGCCAGTCGATTGTCTATTATAAGCATTAAGTCGATATGATGGCATTTCGCCACCTCTGTGTAGAATATCTGAGGTTTCAGAAAGTGCTTCATTAATCCAAATTTCTGATGATCTTTGAAGTCTTATTTTATTCATATTAAAATTTATCAGATGTTGAAGTTCATGTATCATAGTCGCAGCAGTGTCATCACTATTTCCAATATTTACAGCATCTATATAAAGTATTTCACCATTATTACCTTCATCTGTAAAAAGGTCTGCAGGATTAAAATAGCCTGCAATAAAAGTTCCATCCTGTTCGCCATTATTTATGTCGAAGAATATAAATTTAATTTTTTTGTTTTTATCTAAGTCTGTATGATTTCCAAATATATTTATTGTGTTTTGATAAGATGCTTCAAATTTATTTATTATATCGTCTATATATTGACTTGAAATAGAGAACCCATCTTGAACATAAACATTTAGTATTTCAGTTTCTCTAATTTTTGTAGCATTAAAAGTGATAGAAGTTTGTTTGCCATTTACAAATTGAATAGCCTTAAAACCATGGACATTTGGATCTGTATTACTTGAGCATGACAATAAAAAAATGCCTAATATAAAACAAGTTATCATAATTTTCATTTCGAAATATTCCAGTAAAAAAAAGAGGCTTATAAATTTTATAAACCTCTTTAATTTTATAGCTTAAACTATTTTTTAGAACTGTTTATAGCATCTTTTTTTCTTCTAATACGTCTTAAAGCACGTTTACGCTTTGCAACTATTCTGTGTTGTTTTCCCATATTTATCTCCTTATCTTAATTTATATTTTATCGTTACTACCTAAAACATGAATAATTTTGTGTTTATAAAGTTCTCTGAGTGCATCACGTGCAGGCCCTAAATATTTTCTAGGGTCAAACTCTGCAGGGCTTTCAGCAAATACTTTTCTAATAGCAGCAGTCATAGCAAGTCTGCCATCACTATCGATATTAATTTTACAAACAGCACTCTTTGAAGCAAGTCTTAGTTGATCTTCAGGAATACCTATAGCATCACTAAGTTTACCACCATATTGATTAATCGCTTTAACTAATTCTTGAGGAACACTTGAAGAACCATGTAATACAATAGCGAACCCAGGAATTCTTTTTTCAATTTCTTCTAAAATATCTAAACGTATTTTTGGATCTTGTCCTGGCTTAAATTTAAAAGCACCATGACTAGTACCAATAGAAATAGCAAGTGAGTCAACACCCGTCTTCTTTACGAAATCTTCAACTTCTTCAGGTTGAGTATATGTGTGTTCTTCAGCTGATACGTCATCTTCAACGCCAGCCAAAACACCCAATTCGCCTTCAACTGTAATATCATGCTTATGTGCATATTCAACAACAGAAGCAGTCAAGTCAACATTTGCATTATATTCAAGATGACTTCCGTCTATCATTACAGATGAGAAGCCATAGTCGATGCAACTTTTACAAAGCTCTAATGAATCACCATGATCTAAATGCAAAACAATAGGAATATTTTGTCCCAATTCTTTCGCATATTCAACAGCACCTTGTGCCATATAACGAAGTAATGTCTGGTTAGCATATTTACGAGCACCCGATGAGACTTGCAAAATAACAGGACTCTTTGTCTCAACACATGCCTGAATTATAGATTGCATCTGTTCCATGTTGTTAAAATTGAAAGCAGGAATTGCATATCCACCCTTAACAGCCTTTTGAAATAATGCTCTACTATTTACTAAACCTAAATCTGAATACTTTACCATATTTATACCCCCATATTAAGTTAACATATATGAATCAGCTTTAGTGTATAATGATAATAAGTATTTTTCAAGTATAAAAAATGCGTAAAAAATCTTAATATATACAATATATTTTTATTGCTATATAAATAAAATATTTACGAGAATTATCTTTAATGAACTGAATTGTCTTAAAATTAATTTTAAATTAATTATTATTAAAAAAAATTATCTTTTAAGAATAAATGACTTTACTTAGTAAAATTTTATTGTAAGTTATATCTAACAATAATAGTATTTTAGTTAAATATTATTAAGATGTGTTTTTACTTTTTTACTTTACTTTCTGTTTATATAGAAGTAAAGCCTTTAAAAGTTTTAATACAAGGTTTTAATTATTAGGAGTTATGATGTATAAAGAAGTTAAAGAAGAGCTCACAGACAAAGAGCTTATAGATTCATATAAAAGCGGTAATAGGCAGTCTCTTGACGTATTGATAACAAAATATAAGAGTTATATTTTTAATTTATCATATAGGTTTATGCATAATTATGAGGATGCTATGGATCTCACTCAAGAGGTTTTGATTAGAGTTTATAAAGCAATTGATCGATATGAAGAACGTAATTACTTTAAAGGTTGGCTTTATAGGATAATTAGTAACACAGCTATTAATACATATGGCAAGTCATATAGACGTGAGTCTCCCTACCTTGACAAATTAGAGTTAATAGACGATACTAGGTATAATATGGAAAGTGATTATGAGCGTATTTATTTAAGAGAGAAAATTTCTGACGCTTATAACAAGCTTAAGGGTAAACAAAAAGATGTGTTTATGCTTAGGTATTATGAAAACTGTTCATATAAAGAGATATCTAAAATCTTAAATATATCAAGCGATTCAGCTAAGAGTAATTATTCTTACTCACTGAAGCGAATGAAAATCTTTTTAGAGGATGAAAAAGTTTTATTATGAAAAATCAAGAGTTTATAGAATTTAAGCAAAAGCTTGAAAATAAAAGAGAAATCTTTAGTGTTAATGTACTTCCTGAATGCGAATGGAGTATGATGTTGGAAAAGGCTAAAAGAAATTCATTGAATGCAAACTTGTCTATGAAAAATAGTAGACTTGATGTTTATATTCAAAATTTTTATTCAGTTTTTTCATCGCTACGGCTTTCTGCTACAATTTCTATAATGCTATTTATAGCTTTAGTTATAGGTTATTCCATTTTTATGGGCGACAATTATCGAACTATAGAAAAAACAAACAATAGTGCGGTAAATCGATCGAAAATGGATATTAAACCTCCTGTGATGAATGTATCAGCTAAAGGATTTATATAAATCTACTTAATTGCTATTGAAATTATCGATTAATCAGCTATAATACATTCTTCAATTGTTTTTTATATTTTATTCAGCGTGTAAGACGAAATGTGGAATCGCTTTAACGCTATTTATTTTTTAAGGATTAAATTATGTTTCAATTTCATCTTACGAGTCGTGCCAAAAAAGTTTTAGAGATTTATTCTCAAGAAGAAGCAAAACGGCTAAACCACGATATGATTACTCCAGAGCATGTGCTTTTGGGTCTTTTACATGAGACAGATGCATTAGCTGCTCGTTCTTTATTAAGATTAAATATAGATTTAACTAGAGTTAAGAATGAGATTGATGCTGCTATGAATAAATCGACAACAAAACTTTATGGAAATATACCAACTTCTCCCCGTGTTCAAAAACTTATAAGTTACTCTGCTGAAGAAGCACGTGCTTTAGGACATAATTATATAGGTACTGAACATTTACTTTTAGGAATTTTGAGAGAAGAAAAAGATACTGCATTTAATGTATTATCAACTTTGGGTGTAGAGATTACTCAATTAAGACAAGAAATATTAAAAATGTTGGGTGTCAATTCTCAACCAAATAGTAATGAGTCTAATGTAGAAGAAAACCATAAAAGACCTAGAACTCCAACTTTAGACCAATTTGCTCGTGACCTTACAAAGTTAGCTAAAGAGAAAGGATTGGATAAAGTTATTGGACGTGACCATGAGGTTATGAGAGTGATACAAATATTATCACGTAGAAAGAAAAATAATCCAATATTGCTTGGTGAGCCTGGTGTTGGTAAAACTGCAATAGTTGAGGGCTTGGCTGATAAAATTGTTACAGGTGACGTGCCTGATATTTTGTTAAAAAAACGTGTTCTTACACTCGATTTATCATCGGTTGTTGCAGGAACTAAATATAGAGGTGAATTTGAAGAGCGTATAAAAAATATTATTTTAGAGATAAGAAGAGCTAGTAATATAATAGTATTTATAGACGAGCTTCACACATTAATCGGTGCTGGTGGGGCAGAGGGCGCATTAGACGCTGCCAATATGCTTAAGCCTGCATTAGCTAGGGGTGAGCTTCAGTGTATCGGTGCGACGACTTTAAATGAATATAAAAAATATATTGAAAAAGATGGTGCGTTAGTAAGAAGATTCCAGCCTATTAGTATCGAAGAACCTAATCTTGAAGATACTATTGAAATACTTAATGGAATTAAAGCTAAATATGAAGATCATCATAAAGTAAAATATACTGACGAGTCTATTAAATCTGCTGCTACTTTAAGCAAAAGATATATAGTTGAGCGTTATTTACCAGACAAAGCTATCGACTTAATTGATGAGGCTGGTTCAAGAGCTAGACTTCTTAATATGATACGACCCGATGAGTTTAAGAGTATCGAAAAAGAAGTTGAGGCACTTAATGAAAAAAAAGACGCATTAGTTAAAGATCAGCAATTTGAAGAGGCTGCCAGAATACGTGATGAGATAAAAGCATTACAAAAGAAATTTTTTGAAAAAGAAACTAACTGGCGTGAAGAGCGTGATAAAATAGAAACTATAATTGATGAAGATGATATACGCCATGTGATATCTGAAATAACAAATATTCCGCTTAAAAAACTTATGAGCGATGAAGGTCAAAGACTTGTTGATATGGAAGAAGAGCTTCATAAACATATTATAGGACAAGAAGAGGCGATTTCTGCGATTTCTAAAGCTATACGTAGAAGTAGAGCAGGGCTTAGATCGAGCAAAAAACCTATGGGTAGTTTTATATTTTTAGGGCCAACTGGTGTCGGAAAAACTGCTTTGGCTAAATCTTTGGCTGAATTTATGTTTGGTGATCCTGACTCACTTATCAGAATTGATATGAGTGAATTTATGGAAAAACATTCTGTTAGTAAAATGATAGGAGCACCTCCAGGATATGTTGGTTTTGAGGAAGGTGGAAATCTAACTGAAAAAATACGTAGAAAGCCTTATTCACTTATTCTTTTTGATGAAATTGAAAAGGCACATCCAGATATCTCGAGTGTATTACTTCAACTTTTAGAAGAAGGTCAACTTACTGATAATATGGGGCGTAAAGTTAACTTCTCAAACACTATTATTATTATGACTAGTAATGTCGGTGCGAGAGATATGATGCGTGGTGGAGCTTTAGGATTTAAAAGTGATGAAGTAAAAGCTGCAGCTGATGTAAAGTCTGTTGCTTTGGATGAGCTAAAAAATACATTTAATCCTGAGTTTATAAACAGAATTGATGACATAATAGTTTTCCACACTCTAACTAAAGATCATCTTAAACAGATTATAGATATTATGATGTTTGACATTAATAAATCGATAGAAGAGCGTTCAATGGCGATAAAGCTTAGCGAAGAAGCTAAATTACTTTTAATAGAAAAAGGTTTTGATAAAAAATATGGTGCTAGAAGCCTTCGAAGAACTTTACAAAAAGAACTTGAAGATAGAATTAGTGCCGATATTTTACTTGAAAAAGTTACAGACGGCGATATTATAACTATAGACGTTAAAGATGAAGAGTTTACATTTACATATAAAAAAATGAAGGTTGCTCTTAAAAAGCCAGATTTAGAAGTAGTTATATCTAATTGATATTGAGTGTATACAAGGTTGATTTATTTACAAACTAGATATATTATGTACTATATCTAGTTTGTAAATTTTTTGGAGGATACTTATTTTGAAAAAATATATATTGATTATATTAATCTTTAGTTTGTCTGTTAGTAGCCTTGTGGCTCAAGAAAACAATATTACTTCTAAGCATGTTGTGAGTATAGATACGCAACCACTGATATCTGGGCTTATTGTCGCACCGATTATGGGTAGTTTTCTTGGTTTAGGTTATGCTTTGTCTGGTAGTGATTTTGATAGTTCATCTATTCCATTTGGTTATGGTATAGGTTTAGGATATGAATATATTATAAATAGCCATGTAACTGTTGGAGTGGATACCGACTTTGTTGGCGTTCATGTTTTTAATGAAAATATATTTATGTTTAATTGGAATATAAATAGTAAGTTCTTTTTTAAGAAAACGGGAACCCCTAAAGGTTTCTTTATGAAGCCTATGATTGGAGGAACTTATGGTAATGCCTCTGATAATTCAAGTATCTATTTAACTACAGCTCAACTAGAACTTGGATGGCGTTTTTTATTATCGCCTGAAACAGCTAAGACAAAATTTGCGATAGATTTTTCTCCATTTATATTTGGATACTCTTATGATCATAGCAAATATGTCGAGGGTAATAAGAGAAATAATTTCACTTATGGATCATTTACGCTAGCCTTTACTGTGATATTTTAGGAAATTAAAAGCATAGTATTTTTTGTTAAATTATTTTTTAGACTCATTCTGAAAACTGTTATTAATTAGAGAACTTTAATTAATAGCAGTTTTTTATTGACATTATAGATATA
>CAMQVF010000039.1 GCA_947038115.1 uncultured Spirochaetia bacterium | reverse complement strand
CGAAGACACTCTTTCCCTACACGACGCTCTTCCGATCTAATAAAATTACCATTGAAAAGCTTTTTTATAAAAGATAGCTTGATAGAAGCAGACACTTTTTTAGTGAAGCTTTCGGGGATTACTCATGTTGTCATTAAAGAAAACTCGAAATTTTATAGATCAGATGTTGATAATCAATATATAGAAGGTCTTTTAGAAAAGTTTGAACTAAAAAACGAATTAGCATCTGGAATAATGTTTTTAGATAATAATGATTGCCTAAGGCCATTTGTTTATGTGCGTGATGTGAACAGCCTTTTTTATGAGACTGCATGCGGTAGTGGATCAATTGCTTGTTCGATTATACTTAAGAAATATTTTAATTATTCTGATAAAATAGAAATTAAACAACCGAGTAATTTTATACTAAATATTAGTTTTGAGAATATGATTAATTTAGACATCGCTTCTGTACATTTAAGTGGAAGTGTTTTATGCTTAGGTAAAAAGGAGATTGAAATTTAATTTTATGAAAATACTTGTAATTAATGGACCAAATATTAATATGCTAGGAATTAGAGAAACCAATACTTATGGTGCTCTCACACTTGGCGAGATTGAACGAAAAATTAAAGAGGCTGCCTCAAATGATGCGATTATGTCATTTTTTCAGTCAAATAATGAAGGTGCTATAGTTGATAGAATTCACCGTGCCTATGATGATAAAATTGATTATATTATTATAAATGCAGGGGCTTATACTCATACATCAATAGCTATTCGTGACGCTTTGCTTGCAACAAAAATACCTTTCATCGAGGTGCATCTTAGCAATGTTTATGCTCGTGAAAGCTTTAGACATCAGAGCTATTTGTCAGATATTGCTGAGGGTGTTATTTTAGGATTTAAAGAAAACAGCTATATTTTAGCATTAGCTCATATTTTGTCTCGAGTTAAAAAAAATTAGAATAAAAAGGAATTAAATAAAATGATAAAACTTACTTCTATTGAAACGGGTAAAAATTCTGAATTTGATTATGATTATAGACTTAAAAAATTAATTAATTTAATAGGTAGTGAGGCTCATTTAATAACGAATGGCGAGAATATATATTATCTGACAGGTTTCAAAGGCACTGCAGGAATGCTTGTAGTTTGCAATTCTAAAAAATATTTAGTTGTCGATTGCAGATATTATGAAATGGCGTCAAAGATTGCTCATGATTGTCGAGTTATTCTTTCTGCCAAAACTTATCCTGAAACTTTATTGTCGGTTCTTAAAGAAGTCGGCATAAAAGATATTACATTAACACCTGATGGGCTTTTGTTGGTAGATTTTCAATCTATTAAAAAAGTTTTAGAAAAAGATTCTATTGATGTGCATATAGGTTCTAAAGTTATTAATTCTATAAGAATAGTTAAAGATAAAAAAGAAATAGAAATTATAAAAGAAAATTTAAATAAAGCAGAAGTTGCAATGACTAAAACGCTTCCTTTAATTAAAGAAAATATAACTGAAAGAGATTTGGCGACAGAACTTGAATATCGAATGCGTTTGGAGGGAGGCGATAAAACTGCCTTTGATACAATTTTACTTTTTGGGGAACGTACTTCGCTACCTCATGGCATGCCGTCTGATAGAAAACTTAAAAAGGGTGATAATATTCTTATCGATTTTGGTCTTTCACGAAATGGATATAGAAGTGATATTACTCGAACATTTTTCTTTTCAAAGGGTGAGAATTTCGATAAAATGTCTAAAATATATAATACTGTAAAAGAGGCACATGACAAAGCTATAGAAGGAATTCATAGCGAGATGCTTGGAAAAGATGCTGATAAAATTGCTCGTGATATAATTATAAATGCAGGTTATGGAGAATATTTTGGACATGGACTCGGTCATGGCGTTGGGCTTGATATTCATGAACTGCCAAGACTTTCACCAATAATTGAAGATTCAATACTTGAAGGCGGGTCGATTGTTACAGTTGAACCTGGAATATATATCCCAGGCATGGGTGGAGTGCGTATTGAGAATATGATAATAGTTACAAAAGACTCTGGAGTTTCACTAAATATTACACCAACCGATTTGATAATACTTTAAATTAAATTAGTTCCATTTTTTTAATTAAGGATGTTGACAATCGATATTGTTTTGACTATACTTAAATTAACAGCGATAATACTTATGATAAGAATACTTATAATAAGAATGTTGCTGAAAATATTTAGGAGGTAGATTTATGTCTACAATAGTTAGTTCATGGAACGATTTTGATCCGTTGAAACATGTTATTGTTGGTAGGGCTGATAACACTTGTATTTCTCCAAGTGAGCCTGCATCAAAAGCTAAAGTGCCACTCGATAGCCCTATGCGTGGGATGACTGGTCCTCGTACTTTGGATACAGTAGAAAAAGCTAATGTTCAATTAGACAGTTTAGTTAAACTTCTAGAGTCTAGAGGCGTTAAAGTTGACCGTCCGACTCCTATTCAATTTAATCAGGCAGTTGTAACTCCTAATTTTATGACAGGTTCGATGTTTGGTTGTATGCCTCCTCGTGACGTACTTTTAACTGTAGGTAATGAGATTTTGGCAGCACCTATGTCTTTTAGAGCTCGTTATTTCGAATATCTTGCTTATTGGCCTTTAATGAGACAATATTTTGACGAAGATAAAAACTTTAGATTTGAACAAGCACCTCGTCCTGAATTAGGTGATAATTCTTATGATATGGCTTATTTTGATGATCATATCACAGAAGACATTTTGCTTGAAAGAACCGCTAAACTTCATATGGTAACTAAAGAATATGAAATATTATTCGATGCTGCTGATATTTTAAGAATGGGTAAAGATTTGTTCTGTCAGCATGGTTTGACTACGAATAGAAAAGCAATGGAATATTTGAGGCGTCACTTCCCTAATCACAGAATACATGCGGTTAACTTCCCAGGTGATCCTTATCCGATTCACATTGATGCTACATTTGTACCTCTTCGTCCAGGTTTGATCATCAATAACCCTACAAGAAAATTGCCAGAGCCTCAGAGAAAAATCTTCGAAGCTAATGGTTGGGAAATACATGATGCTGCTTTGTCTGCTCATACTGAGCCACCTGCACTTTGTTATTCTAGTGTTTGGTTGTCAATGAACTGTTTGGTATTAGACCATAAAACAGTAATTGTTGAAGAGTCAGAGAAAGCTCAATGTGAGCAAATGGATAAATTAGGAATGAATGTACTTCCTTTAGCATTTAGAGATGCTTATCCTTTCGGCGGCGGACTTCATTGTGCTACTGCTGATGTTCATAGAGAAGGTACTTGTGAAGATTACTTCCCTAAACAAGTTCCTGGTACTAGGATTGACTTATAATTAGTTTTTAATTAAATGGGGTAAGTGATACTTAGTGTGTTGCTTACCCTTATTTTTTAGGTATTTTATTTAAAGGTACTCTAAAAGGAGTTCGTTATGACAGGTTCATGGACAATGGATGGTTTTATTTATGGTGCTATTATTTTGCTAATAGTTCCACTTGTTATTTTTATTTATAAAGAGTTTATCAATAAGGGGGGTAAATAATTATGATTAATTGGATTATATTTATAACAGCCTCTATGATTCTTATTGGTATCGGAGTTTGGTCACAGCATAAGATTAAATCAGACACAAACCAAGCGGAAGGTTTTTTACTTGGTGCTAAACAAATAGGGCCTTTTGTTGGGGCTATGACGTTAATGGCTACAGGTTATAGTGGTTGGGGATTTATAGGGTCTGCCGGCACAACCTATGCTTATGGTACTATCGAGATTTTTGCTAATTTCTTTTTTGCCCCAGCTATAACATTTGGTACTTTGTTTTGTGCTAATTTTATGCGTAAAAGAGGGGAAGAATTTGGAACAACTACTATTCCTGAATATATAGCAGCTGTTCATAGAGGTGATGAAAAAACTAAAAGAATCGTTCACTTTGTTGGTGGTTTTGCTACTTTTATATTTTTATCAGTATTTATAATTGGGCAGATAAGAGCGGTAGGGCTTGTAGCTTCTCAATGGCTTGGAATATCTGTTGAGCTTTCAGCTATTATTCTTATGATAGTTATTGTTATTTTTACAGTACAAGGTGGTCTTTTGGCAGTAGCTTTGACTGACACACTTATGGCCATTGGTATGCTTGTGGCTTCTGTTATTGTTTATGTAACTATTACAAGTGATATTTCTATAACAGAACTTCTTACTCGTGTGGGTGAAGTTAAACCTAATTTTACTAATCCAGAGACTTCAGCCCCTTATGGATCGGGCAAATATAGTGCTTTGTTAATGTTTGTATATGCATTTCTTTTTACAACAACATTGCCTTATATGTCGGTTAGGTTTTTATCATTTAAGCAAGACATCAAAATACATACTATGGCTTTAATTATGGCACCTGTTGGAATAATTTTAAGCGTAGTACCTTTTGTAGGGCTTTATATGTTTTATAAAAATCCTAATCTTGCGAATCCTGACAGTGCGATGCCTATGTTCTTAAACACATATTTACATCCTGCCGTTGGTGGTATGATAACTTTGTTTATATTATTTGCTATGTTATCAACTATAAGTTCGGTTATTCAGGCTTTGAGTGCTGCTCTTTCACATGATATGTATGTTTCTATAACAAAAAAGTCGGACGTGAACAGCAGTTTTATCAATAGAATATCTGTTATATTTATAGGTGTTTTAGGCATAGCTCTAACTTTTATGTTCAAAGGTGGTTTCTTAAATCAAATAGCTATTATAGGAACAGGTGGTCTAATTTCAATGTTCTTAGGGCCAATTATGGTTCGCTTCTTTATAGAGGCTAATATTAAAACTTGCTTGGTTTCTATGCTAGTTGGTTTGGTTACTAATGGACTCTTTACACTTGGTCTAAGTTTAGGCTGGGTTGAAGCGCCAATTTTAGCTGGTCTTTGCGGTGGGGCAGTTTATGCCGTTATGGGATTTGTAACTAATGGTATGAAATTTAAAGCTAGTTAATTATTTTTAATTAGAAATAAAATAGAAAGGCTTTTAAGGTTTAATAATCTTAGAAGCTTTTTTTTTGCATAAAATTAAAGCATGAGATATAAAAAATACCCCATGCTTAAAATATATATATTTATAATAAATTACTATTTAGATAAATACTCATGAATACCGTTAGCAGCTCTTTTTCCGTCACCTATAGCAAGAATGACAGTCGCAGCTCCACGTGCCGCATCACCACCAGCAAATACGCCTGGTATAGTAGTCTCCATATTTTCTTCATTAAATACGAATGTACCTTTTTTATTTGTTTGTAATTCAGGTACACGCTTAGCAATTAATGGGTTAGGAGTAGTTCCAATCGCCACAATAACCGAATCAACTTCGATGTCTTCAGTTTTTCCTTCTACTTTAACAGGAGAGCGTCTGCCGTCAGGGCCTGGCTCGCCTAGCTCCATAACTTGAGTACGTATGCTTACGACATTAGCATTTTCGTCGCCTATAATTTCCATAGGTGATCTTAACAATCTAAACTCAACGCCTTCTTCTTTAGCATGATGCACTTCTTCAAGTCTTGCAGGAAGTTCTTTTTCAGTTCTTCTATAAATACAATAAACTTTTTCAGCACCAACACGTAAAGCAACTCTACAAGCGTCCATCGCAACATTTCCACCACCCAATATAGCCACTTTTTTATGTCTAATTAAAGGAGTGTCAACAGTAGGGAAGTTATTAGCACCCATAAGGTTAATTCTTGTTAAATATTCATTTGCCGAATATACGCCACATAAATGTTCTCCGTCTATGCCTATAAATACAGGTAGTCCTGCACCAGTTCCTAGGAAAACAGCGTCATAATCTTTTCTTAAATCTTCAAAAGTCTTTGAAAGACCAGCTGTAACATTAGTAATAAATGTAACACCCTGAGATTTTAAGTTTTCAATTTCATAAGCTACAAGTTCATTTGGAAGTCTAAATTCAGGAATACCATAAATTAATACTCCACCAAGTGTATGTAAAGCTTCTAAAACAGTGATTTCATAACCAAGTTTTACTAAATCGCCAGCACAAGCAAGTCCCGCAGGGCCAGAACCGATGACACATACCGTTTTGCCATTTGATGCAGGTTTAGTTGGTCTGCCTTGAGAATGAGCTCTCTCATAGTCAGCAGCAAATCTTTCCAATTTACCTATTGCTACAGGCTCAAATTTTATGCCAACAACACAAACACCTTCACATTGAGTTTCTTGAGGGCATACACGTCCACAAGCAGCAGGTAGTGAATTAGTCTCTTTTATTTTACTAGCAGCTTCTAAAAATTTTCTTTGAGCTATAAGGTCTATAAACTCAGGTATTTTGACAGAAGCAGGACATTCACTTACACATTTAGGTTTTTTACACTGAATGCATCGTAATGCTTCTTTTACTGCTGTGTCTTCATCAAAATTTAAAGTAACTTCTTCAAAGTTTTTACTTCTAATTTTAGGATCTAATTCAGCTACATTTTGTCTTGGTACTTCGCCGAGTTTTGGTCTTTCCATATATCTCTCCTATTTTATATAATAATTATTTTAATTCTTAAATATCTCATTGATTGTATATTAAAAAAAATATATTATCAATAGTTTTCATGAAATAATTGTCATCGTTTAGTGCAATAAAAAATAGTTGAGTTATGCAATTCATTTTAATTTTAATTTTTGACAAAAACTCATGATAGTGTTATAATGACGTACAGAGAATATATTTTAAGGTGAGTGAAATGATCGAAGAATTACTGTCGAAGCTAAATAGTGAAGAGCCATCTGATAGGCTTTATTCTCTTAATGAATTAAAAAAATATGTGGATGAATTTGATAAAACAGTTGTAATTAATGCACTCAAACCGCTTATTCTCGATTGGGATGACGAGGTGAGACTTAAAGTCGCTGAAGTATTAAAATTCTATACAGGTAGGTAAAATGGGACGTATTATTTCTTTTTCTAGCGGCAAGGGCGGATCGGGTAAAACTTTTTGCTCGGTGAACTCAGCAACTGAACTTGCAAGCCGTGGCTATAAAGTGTTAATTTTTGACATTGACATAAATTGTTCTAATGTATTTATACTCCTACATGTTAAACCTCAAACTAAACTTCAAGAATATTTCGAGGGTGTCATTCCTTTAAAAGAATGCATTATCCCAAGTGAACATGGAGTTGACGTGATTAGTGCTGGTGTTAATATTCAACGTTTCATTCAATTTGAAAATGATTATAATTTGGCTAGACTTGCTGATGATTTGAAAGAGCTTTCATCCGATTATGATTTTATTATTCTCGATTATGCAGCGGGTATTAATCAAGCGATGATGCGTTTTTATGCAATGTCTGATGATATTATTTTGATAGCAAACCCTGAAATAACCGCACTCACAGATATTTATAGACTTATGAAAATGATTCATGTTAATAATAAAACTGATAAAATGTATTTAATTGTGAATAAAGTTAAGAATATCGACTGGGCTATTAATCTTTTTAGAGAAATTAAAAAGGTTGTGGCTAAATTTGAGCTTAAAATAGAACTAAAACTACTTGGCCCAATTCTTTTTGATGAGGTTCGAGTAATGTCGTCTATTCAAAAACGTACTCCATTAGTTAAACTTTATCCGAAAACTCCTATTAAAGGTGGGTTTTCTCTATCTATGACTCGTTATTTAAATGAAATAGGCGAGATGAAAGGTGATAAAGATATAGCCTCTAAAACTTTTTCCGACTTTTTTTAACTTTTAAGGATTATAAGTGAGCCAAAACAATTTTACACTTATACAAGTGCATACGGCTTTAGAAGATGAGCAGATTAAGCCTTATCATGAAATTTTATCACGTGCTTTAGTCGCTGATATTATTCGTGAAACACTTGATGAAATTAGAGCACTCATAAAAGAAAATAAAGATATTTTAATCGATAAAGATTATATAATTGATAGATGTGTTGCAAATATTAAATTTAATGCAAAAAAAAGATCGCAAGTTGTAATTAATGCGACAGGCACTTTGCTTCATACAAACCTTGGACGATCACCTTTGAATGAAGATATTTGGGATAGTGTTAAGGATATTAATATATATTCTAGCAATTTGGAATATGATATTAACAAAATGAAGCGTGGAAAAAGAGGCTCATTTTTATCGATTCTTATGTCTAAAATAACTGGCTTTGAATCGAGTTTAGTGCTTAATAATAATGCATCGGCAATATTTCTCATACTCAAAGCATTGGCTGAAAATAAAGAAGTGATAGTCGCACGTGCCGAGCAAGTTCAAGTCGGTGGTGGTTTTAGAATACCTGACATATTAAAAGAGGCAGGTTGCAAGCTCATCGAAGTTGGCACAACTAATATTACAACAATCGATGATTATTTAAATGCCATAACTGATAACACAGCATTAGTTCTTAAAGTGCATTCATCTAATTTCAAGATAAGAGGTTTTTGTGATTTTCCAAGCCTTGAGACTTTAAGAAAAAAAATCCCTGCCAATATCCCCATAGTTTTTGATGAAGGTGCTGGCATACTCGATGAGAGCTTTTGCGAGGAAGAACATATATCGAAAGCTAGAAAAGCTGGTGTCGATTTAATTTGTTTTTCGGGAGATAAAATTTTAGGCAGTGTTCAAGCTGGAATAATTTCTGGTCGAACTGATTTAGTAGAAAAAATTCAAAAACATCAATTGGCTAGAGCTTTCCGAGTTGGCAAAACTGTTTTATCAATTTTAGAAGAATTCGCCATCAGAAAACTTAATAATCATGATTCAGCACTTTCATATTGTGAGAGAATGCTCAAGCTCGATAAAAAGAAAGTTCATAGCAAGGCTTTAAGGCTTTCAAAGGGTCTTAAAAATTATGGTGTAACAATTGTGCCCGCTTTAATTGAGACTGGCGGTGGTGCGATGCCCGACACTTATTATGACTCATTCGCATTAGAGATAAAACATGATGACATAAAAAAAGTATTTAAGCAAATGCAAAATGCATCAATAGCTATTGTCTGCAAAATTAAAAACGATTCTATTTTACTTTATCCAATAACAATAGATGAAAAACATATGAAGTATGTGAAAGCGACTTTGGATAATATTTTAATGAATTAAGGATTTTTGTTTAATGAATAAAATTATAGGCACGGCTGGGCATGTTGATCATGGAAAATCGGCTTTAATATATGCGCTCACTGGTAAATCGATGATGCGTTTGCCTGAAGAACAAAAAAGAGGAATGACTATCGACTTGGGGTTTGCTTCGTTTAAACCTTTTGATGACTTCACTATTGGTGTAATTGATGTGCCCGGGCATGAACGTTTCATCAGGAATATGGTTGCAGGAATGTGGTCACTCGACTTGGTTATGCTCGTTTGTTGCGCTTCTGAAGGTTGGATGCAGATGACTGAAGAACATGCGAAGGTTGCTTATTCACTTAATATTAAAAATGTTATTTGTGTTATGAATAAAATTGATTTAGTTGACGAAGAAACTTTGAGCTTGCAAGAAGATGATGTATCGAAGCGATTATTGAAAATATTTGGACGTGAAATTGATATTGTGCCAGTGTCTGCATTGAAAAACATTGGAATTGATGCGCTTAAAAATCGTATTACAGATATTTTAATTGAAAGCGATTCTCAAAATAAAACAGAAAATTTGATTAAACCTTATATTTATGTCGACAGAATTTTTTCAGTTAAGGGTGCAGGTGCCACAATTACTGGCAGTATAAAAAATGGTAGCATCAAACTTAATGAAACACTAATTCATTATCCAAGTAAAACAGAAATAACTGTCAGAAGTTTGCAGTCTTATAATGAAGATAGAGAAGAAGTCGAGAGTGTTTCTCGTGTTGCAGTCAATATGCGGAATATTAAAAAAGAAGATATTAAACGTGGCGACATGATTTCAACAAGGCAAGATTTTTTATTTTCAACTAAAGAAATTATTCTAGAACTTGAAGAACCTTATAATGCGAATAGCTATAAAAAATTAAAAGAAATTGAATTTGCCGTGGGCAGTGAATGCGTCATTGCTTATCCTGTGCCATTATTTATAAATGTGAAAGATGAGGCAACTAATAAATTACAAAAACAAATTGATAGCCGTTTTATACGCTTGAAATTATCAGAAGAGGTTGCATTATTTTGGAAGTCACGTGCAATTTTGATAAGCCATGGCGGTAGTAATATTATTGGTGCTGGCTATATTTTTTGGGGTGCTGAAACTGATATTATAACTAGAAGGCGAATAACTGAAGTCGCTGGCAATTTTCTTGGAGAGCGAAAAATTTCTGAATATAACAAATTGTTTATGGCTGTGATGGGATTTATGGAGCTTTTCGATAATAAAGAAAATATTGAAATTGAAAATACTATTAAAATATCGAATTTGTTAGTTGATAATTTATATGCTGAAAATATTAAAGAACAAATTCTTAAACTTTTGGATAAAAAACAACCGAATGGCGATTATATAATTCTTTCACTTGATAATATAAAAAGCTCAGTTATTATTAATCAGACACTTCTTACACATTTTATATCTTTTATGTGCAGTCAAAAAAATATAATGCTTTTTGGTGGTGGCTATAAAAAATATCAAGAAAGTGAAGCCATTATACTTACGAATGCTCAAATAGAATTGCTTAAAATTTTAGATAAAAATGGACTCATTGGAATTGAAGAGAAATTTTTACGCACTCTTCCAAATGGAATTAAAGATATGAAAGTTCTCACAGCGACTGCAAAGGCTAAATTTTTAGAAGAAGGGATTTATTATTCTATTGATTCGTATAAAAATGTGAAATTAAAAATTCTTGATGGGCTTTCGTCTGGGGCAGTAATTAGCATATCATCGGCAAAAGATAGAAGTGGAGTGTCCCGCAAATATGCCATCCCAGTCCTTAATGCTATGGAGCGAGATGGAATATTGAAACGAAAAGAAAATGATAGAATAGTTATATAATATTTTCTAAAATTTCTACAAATTGATTTCTAATCTCATTTTTAATAGTCTTTATTTTTTGCGATACCCCCGATTGCGTTATCCCTAAAGCAGTGCCTATTTCTTCTTGATTTTTACCTTCTGATATTAATTTTAGTATTCTTTTTTGCTCGGGGCTTAATATAGCAATTATAACTCTTTCGACTCTTTTATGAACATCACTGCTTATAGAAGAGGTGTATAAAATTTGTTCTAGTATATTATCTTCAAAGTGTACATTCATAAACTCAACAGTTGAATCAGAATATGTGCCATTATTTTTTTTAGAATTAGATAGCATCTCTGTCATTTCGTCGCATAAAGTAGTGCATGTATTATATTTTTCGCAAAATCTACAAATCATGATTTTCTCCATTGAGTTTATTTAATATAGTGTTTATTGTTTCTCTTGTTATATGGCGATTTTTTGTGGGTGTGAATACACTTAAAATATCCATACGCATAATGATCCAGTCTTCCCAGTTAATTTTTTTATGATAAAAATAATCGTCATCGTATAAATGCTCTATCACTGCATATATAGTTTCTTTTGTGTACCTACTGCTTTGGATTTTTGGTGTAATGATACCGTTCATTAGTAATGCTCCTTATATATTGATGTATTTATATATAGTATATTTTAATATAAGGTTTTATTAGTGTCAATGATATATTTATTGAAAATATTATTTTTTTTAGTTTTAAAACAAAAACTCCCATGCTTTAAGTAAAACATAGGAGCTTTATATTGAATAATAAATTAATTAGAGTTTATAACTTAAATATTATTTAATGTTTCATTATCATAAACGGGTTCGATTTGAATGCTTGGAATAACTTTTTTTAGTAGTCCAGTAAGAACTTTACCTTGCCCACACTCATACGCCTTGTCGATCTGAAGGCTTTCAAGCATAAGCATGGTCTCATACCACCTAACAGTTGAAAACATCTGTTCATATAGTTTTTCTTTTATGCTGTCTGCATCATGTGCAAGAGCTGTTACATTTGAAATAACTGTATTATCATTTTTATTAATTTTAAACGCATCTAAAATAGATTTAAAACTGTCGGCAGCAGGCTTCATAAAAGGTGAATGAAAAGCACCTGAAACCTTCAATGGCACAACACGTTTTGCACCAGCTTCTAATAGAAGAGGTGTAATATTTGTTATAGAACTTTCATAGCCTGAAATGACGATTTGTTCTTGCGAATTATAATTAGCTATAACTGCCGATTTATCAGTAGGTAATAGTTTAAGAATTTTATCATAACCAAGCATAAGTACGGCAGCCATTCCAAAAGGCTCATGCCCTTCGCCAGCCTTAGCCATAAGTTCACCCCTTTTACGTGAGATGATTATCGCATCTTCAAAAGATATGAAGCCTGCTGCACATAGAGCAGTAATCTCACCCAGGCTATGCCCAGCGAATACACTTCCAGTAATGCCACGGCTTTTAAGTGCCTCATAACAAGCGATGCCTGTAGCGACCAAAGCAGGTTGAGTGTTTTCAGTTTGTTTTAAGTCTTCTTCAGAGCCTTCAAAACATATTGACTTGATGTCTACTCCGTCTATAATTTTAGCGGCTTTATCAAATACAGCTTTTGCTGCATCATTTGAATCATATAAAGATTTGCCCATGCCCACAGCTTGAGAACCTTGTCCGGGAAAAAGAAATGCTATTTTTGACATAAAATATACTCCTTGTTAAATTAATTGAGTTATTATTATATCAAAATATTTTTATTTTGTCAAAAAAGTAATATATCTGTGTGAAAAAAGGGCTTATTTTTTAAGGTTTACGATATATATATAAATTATTGCAGTTAAATAGTTTTAAAAACACTTGACTTTTCTGCTCTATTGATTAGTATTATATGTATTGCGTTTATACTAGACAAGGAGACTGCGATAATGTCAAAGAAAACTATACTTGTACTTGATGATGAGAAAAGTATTCAAACTCTTTTTGCCGATGAGTTTAAAGATGAAGGATATAATGTTATATCTACTGATAGTGGTATCGAAGCTCTAGAGATTATTGACAAGGCTGATCCTGTCATCGATCTTATTACGCTTGATATTAAAATGCCTAAAATGGATGGTCTCGACTTTTTAGCTAAAGTTCGTGAACAACATAGGCATCTACCTATTATAATTTGTACAGCTTATAATAATTATAGACATGAGTTTTCGGTTTGGAATGCTGATGGCTATATTCTTAAATCTGGAAATATTACTGAGATAAAAGAAAAAATTAAAAGACTTATTGGTTAATATTTATCCAAAAAATTCGCTAAAAGGATTCTTCTTGAAAAGTCCTTTAAACGGTTTTGGCTTAGTCTCTGGCGTCTTTGGTTTCTGAGTTGGTATGTTGACATCAGTTGCCTCATTCAAGCTCATTTGAAGCAAACCTATTACTGTTGAGTATGCAGGGTTTTGGGCTATGTCGGTAATGCCTGTAATTGTATCAGGAGTGCCTATACGAGCAGAAATTATAGCACTGCCATTGTCGTCTAATTTGTAATTTTCAGCCAAGTCTGTTAAGCCGGGTAGTAAAGCAGTTCCACCAGTAAAAACTAATCCAGAGGCTAGTAAGTCTAAACAGTTTATTTTTTTTAGTTCTATAACTATCATGCTTAAAATCTCTTCGACACGTGGTTGAATGATTTCTGTGAGAACTTTTTTAGGAACTATACGTGTTTGTCCATTTGGAGTTGGTACTTCCATAATTTCTTTCGAGCTAACAAGATCGATATATGTTGTGCCGTAGTCGCATTTAAGACTTTCTGCTGTCTGTGCTGTAACTCTTAAACCTGCCGAAATATCATTTGTGATATGCTGTCCGCCCACGGGTAAAACCACTGTATGCCAAACCGCACCTTCTATATAAACTATAATCGATGTTGTTGAATGCCCAATGTCTATTAAAGCAACACCTAAATCTTTTTCATCTTTCTTAAGCACCGCCTCGGCACTTGCTCTCACCGCTGTTATTACATCTTTACCTGAAAATTTTATTTTATTTAATGTCTTTTTTAAATTTTCAGCTACATATTTTAAGCCAGTTATAATATGTATATCCGCTTCTAAACGAGTGCCAGCCATTCCAATAGGACTTTTTATTTCATCTTGTCCATCTAGTGAATATTCTTGTTCTATCGCTTCGATAATTTCTCTGTCTAAAGGTAGATGAATATTTTTAGCACTTTCAAGAACTCTATCAATTTCTAGTTGAGTGATCTCTTTATTTTTACTATTGACACCAATAACCCCTTTGCTATTTAAACCTTTGATATGTTCGCCATTAATCGAAACTATTACATCTTCGAGTTGAAGCCCAGCCATTAATTCTGCTTGCTCGGTAGATTTAGCTATCACTTGACATGCCACATCGATATTTATAATGATACCTTTGCGTATGCCAGCGCTTTCATGTTCACCTATGCCGATGACATCGATACTGCCTTCACTTATACGTGCAATAACGGTTCGAACATGGCTACTGCCTACATCTACTCCCGCAATAATTGGTTCTTTCACTAGTAGCTCCAAATTTATTTGATTTACAGTTTAAAAATCGGAACTATTTTAATCTCATTGAGTTATTTTTCTTAGACTATTGATTAAATATTGATTTGAGTATATTATATTTTGAAGTGCTATCATATTAGCATACTCTAAAATATTAGGAAATAGTTTTTATTATGATAAAAAAAGTTAAGAATTTTTTCAAAAAACCAGATAGTCTACCATTTGATCATGGTGCTACCACAGAAGAACATTTAGCAAAGTATTATACAAAAGTAGAAAAACATCCTTATAGAAGAATGCTTACATATGTTTGGCGACAAAAGAAATTATTTATTCCATCGCTTATCATAAGTTTATTTTACACTTTTATAAATGTTTTACCACCTTTTATAGGGCAGATGGCTATAGCACTTACTGGTGGAAAGTCGGTTCAAATTTTAGATAAAATACCGTTTTTGAACCATTTTAAGAATATAAATACACGTGATATGTTTGACCAATTTATCTCATTAGACAGCGGAGTTAATCCTGTGATTGTTTTGCAATTTGCCGCTGTAATTGTTTTCGGTCTTTTTTATGTTGTGGCTCGTGTTGGGTTTGATTATGTTAAAACATTTTTATTCTCTTTCACTGCACAGGCGATAGGTCGTGATGTAAGGTCTGATATGCTTAAAGGGCTTTTACATACTGATATAGGCTATTTTAAGCAAGAGCAAGAGGGTGCATTAATGAGCAGGCTTATCAATGAGTCTAACTCTATAGAAGGTTTTGCGGCGAACACAATTCCTAATATGATAACAGTGCCATTAACTTTACTTCTTACACTTGTTATGCTTTTTATACTGAATGTAAAACTCACACTTGTATGTCTTTTAGCCGCACCTGCATTGGCATTTGGTATTCATCTTATAACTGGTTTAATTAAAACTAGAGTTGTAATGCAACAGAATTTACTTGGGAATATGGTTTCTGCCATGCAAGAGAATATTCGTGGTGTTGAAGTTATAAAAATATTTTCTAAAGAAGATGAAGAGATTAAACGTTATCGAACAGTTACAGGCGACTTCATCACTTTTATGCGAAAAATGCAGATGATTATGGCGCTTAATCGACCGATGACTGAACTTGTAATGATTGTTGCTATGCTTTTAATCCTTGCTTATGGTGGATTTTTGGTATTCAAAGGTGAGATGCCTTTCGAATTTTTATGGGGATTTTTGCTTTATATGCTTAATAGATCGGAAGAG